>JAJYVN010000394.1 GCA_021791995.1 Bacillota bacterium | reverse complement strand
CCTGAAGTATGGCCGTCCCGCAATCGATACCGATGTCGTCTTTCTACGGCACAGCGCTCCTATCGGACCACTCACGCCGCCGACACTGCATAGCATTGTCACGAAATATATGGGTAGAGCTGGGATCGCCATTCCTCCCGGAAAGAAGCATGGCCCCCATGCCTTACGCCATAGTCTCGCCAGTGCCATGCTGCACCACGACGCCACGTTACCGGTAATTTCCGCTGCTTTGGGCCACATCGACAGTAGGACCACAGCCATTTATCTAACGATTGACCTGACACAATTGCGCACCCTTGCGTTACCTGTTCCGCCCCTGCGAGCTAATTGGGAAGGAATGTACGCATGAGTGATTATGAAGGAATTTTCGCAGACCTCCTAGCTGAGTTTGTCGCTTTCAAACGTTCGATGGGGTTCAAATATGCGTCAGAAGCATATGAACTGCGCCGCTTTGCCCGCTTGACCACCACCTTCTCGTTAGAGCGGCCTGTCCTCACGGACGAATTGGTTGCCACGTGGAGTGCCCAAGGGCCGATGGAAGGACTCCGTACGCGATCTCGGCGAATCTATGTTCTGCGGCAATTTGCCTTGTTTCTCAATACCATGGGCTATGAGGCGTCTATCCCCATCCCGGAAAGGCCCACTCGCCACTATACCTTTGTACCGTATATCTTTACGACCCCTGAGCTTGACCGCATCTTCACGGCAGTCGATCGATTGATGCCATGCCATCGGTCCACCATCCCATTGGCCATGCCGATTGTTTTACGGATGCTCTATGGTTGTGGGCTTCGCATCTCAGAAGCCCTCAATCTTGAGAATCGACATGTGCACTGGGAGAGTGAAGTGCTTGAAATCAGCCAGAGCAAATTTGGTAAAGACCGCCTTGTACCGATGAGCCCCTCCTTGACAGAGGTCTGTCGTCAATATGCCGCTATCGCTCATCCCGATGCGATACCGGATGCCTACTTTTTTGCCCATCTCGATGGTCGTCCATTGACTCGGGACAACGTATATCGCCGCTTTCGGGAAGTTCTGTGGCAGAGTGGGATTTCCTATGGCGGGAAAGGCAAAGGACCGCGTTTGCACGACCTGAGGCATTCATTTTCGATCCATACCTTGAAAGCCGCGGTGGATAGAGGAGCAGATGTGTACACCACACTGCCAGTGTTGTCCGCTTACTTAGGCCACAATTCCACCATATCCACTGAACAATATGTGCGGCTCACAGCCGATTGCTTTCCGGAAATTCGGGACCAAGTTGACCGCACGGCCAGCTGGGTGATTCCGGAGGTGGCCTGGGAATGAGCGTGAAACCAACCGATTTTGCCTACTATTTGAGTCGTTATTTAGGACAACACTTGCCCGGCAGACGGGGCGTTAGTCCTAATACCGTGCAATCTTATCGCGATACCTTTACTCTACTCCTGCGCTTTTTGGAGGCAGTTGACCACGTGGCGCCAGAACGGGTGACTCTCGATACGCTCTCACCAGAACGTATTGCGGCTTTTTTGGACTGGTTGGAAACGACGCGCGGGTGTGCCGTAGCCACCTGCAACCTTCGCTTGGCGGCGGTCCATGCCTTTTTTCGCTATCTCCAAGGCGAAGCACCTTCGCAATTGCATCACTGTCAACAAATCCTCGCGTTGCCACGTAAACGGCAACCGCAACCTGTCATCTCATATCTCCCCTTAGAGGGAATCCAAGCGATTTTGACCTGCCCAGACCATACGACCCGAACAGGTCGCCGGGATCTCGTGCTGATAAGTCTGTTGTACGATACGGGAGCCCGGGTGCAAGAACTGGCAGATTTGCGGGTTGAGGACGTTCGCTTAACTGCGCCTGCAACCATCCAACTGACCGGCAAAGGCAGCAAAACACGCATTGTTCCTCTAATGACTCCCACCTCGGCATTGCTGGGGCAATATATCGCGGAAGCGGATATCTGTGTAACAGCGCGGAGTTCCCGGCCATTGTTTCCCAGCCGCTCGGGAAACAAACTCACGCGGGCTGGTATAGCCTACCTTTTGGACAAGTACGCCGATCAGGCCCGGAGTCAGCATCCCGAATGGATTCCCCAGGTTCTGTCACCCCATGTGATGAGGCATTCTAAGGCGATGCACTTGCTCCAGGCCGGCGTGAACCTGGTCTACATTCGAGATTTGCTGGGGCATGTCAGCATTAGGACCACAGAGGTCTACGCCCGTGCTGACAGCGAAATGAAACGTAAAGCGTTGGAGGCCGCCTACCCTAGTGCAGCGTCGGCGACGATGCCAATTTGGCAAGAAAACACCGATCTCATCATCTGGTTGAAGTCTCTCGGTAAGTGAGTTGGGCTGATCGTTATGTAAAGACATTCCTGGTTGATACCCTGGATAAAGGCGTTATCCCATCTCTACTTCACATAACGGTCAGCTTTCCATAACCGATGCCCGCGGGCCGCTTGGGCGCTATTTCGACCATGAACCCCCGGACGTCGTCCACGGTGACCGTGCCGAGAGCGTCCCGGCCGCTCCGGTCGAGA
>JAJYVN010000393.1 GCA_021791995.1 Bacillota bacterium | reverse complement strand
GACTACGCGCTCGGACGGGCAGTCCGCGCGGCCGATCTCTCATCGGCTGGTGCACGACGGTTACTGGCTGCGACACCGAAGACTTACCTACCTACCCCACCTTACTGAGCACGGCCGAACGCGCGGCGCTGGCCCCTCTGCTCACGTTGAGGGGCAAAAGGCACCCCACCGAGGCGACCATCGCGGCACTCGACTGCGCCGATCGCCTGAAGCGCGCCGCCAGCATTCGGTAGGTCGCGCCCAGGTAGGTCCCGATCCTCCGTCCCGCCGCCAGGCTCGCCTGCATCATGGTCGGCTTGAGCATCTCGTTTCCGTGGCGGGTGCAGGCCGGACGGCGCTTGCCCCCGCTCTCGTTGCTTGCCGGGCTCATACCCGCCCAGGAGACCAAATGGTCGGCACTGGGAAACCGCGACATGTCCATACCGATCGCCGCGAGGATCGCCTCGGCGCTGCGCACGCTTACGCCTGGGATGGTGCACAGCCGCTCGATCTCCTGCTCATGGGGGTCCAGGCATGCCGCCGCTTTGGCATCCAGTGCGGGGATCTGCTGGTCCAGGAACTCCACGTGCTGCAGTACACGACCTCAACTTCACCGACCGCCAGTAACGGCCACCGTTCGCCATCCCGCCAGCTTTTCATGCCTCGTGGCGCCGGCCACGCCGGCATGGGGGACTCCCCTGAATTACGGCATCAGTCCTGCGATGAGTGATAGATCGTCACTGCTGAACGACCAACTTCCGCAACAGAGGGGCAAACCCTATTTCGTCGGGTCCAAGGCAGCTTCCCCCGATCTTCTCCCGCCCCGGTCCTGCGTCCATGCTCGGGATATCCCAGACAAACCCAGTCCTCCAGTTACATGCTAAAGGCCCCCGATTCGATGCGCTCGGCGGCATCGAAGACGCGAGCCACGCATTCCTGCCGACCGAGGAGTGATGCGAGCGCAAACAAACTCGGCCCCACCGTCCGTCCGGTGAGAGCGAGTCGAGTGGGATGGATCAGCACAGCAGCCTTCACGGACAACTCCTCGGCCAATGCGCGGTACGCAACCTCCAAGGAGTGCTCACTGAATGGTTCCAGCGCAAGGATCCGCCCCGCCGCAGCCCTGAGGAGGGGAGCCGCGCTCGGTTGAAAGTGCCGCCGCACACCCGCAGGATCAAAGACGGACGGTCTTACGTAGAAATATCGGATGGCTTCCGGCAGGTCCGCAAGGGTCTCCACGCGTTCCTGTACCAATGCGAGCACGGCCTCGGGGGCAGGACCTTCGTCCCCGCCGATGTGCTTGAGCAGTCCATCTGCTCGCAGCCAAGGTTCTACACGTCTCAGCAGTTCAGTTGGGTCCAGTTGGTGCAGGTGCTGACCGTTCATCCAGCGCAGTTTGTCTACATCATAGACGGAACCAGCCTTACCGACACGGTCCAGGCTGAATGCTTCGACCATTTCGTGCAAACTCATAACTTCCCGACCATCGCCCGGCGACCATCCCAGCAAGGCACAATAGTTAAGAATAGCTTCTGGTAGGAGTCCCTGCTCACGGTAGTCCTCAATGGATACAGGCCCGTGACGCTTGCTGAGCCGGCTTCGATCCGTCGCGAGGACGGACGGAAGGTGGGCAAACGCCGGGGGCACCACACCAAGAGCTCGATAGACGAAGAGCTGTTTAGGGGTGTTGGCTAAATGATCGTCACCGCGAAGAACATGTGTGATTTCCATCGCGGCATCATCCACGGCTACGACAAAATTGTAGACCGGTAAGCCATCTGAACGGACGAGTACAAAATCGTCCAATATCGCGTGTGCGAAGGTAACGTCGCCTCGCACCAGATCATGCACAACCGTCTCCCCGTCATCTGGCAGGCGCAGCCGCCAAGCGGGCCTTCGCCCCTCGGACTCAAACGCTCGGCGTTCGGCTGACGTTAGGTCCCGACATCGACCATCGTAGCGCGGTGCCCGTCCCGCCCGTCGAGACTGCTCACGCCGTGCGGCCAATTCTTCGGGCGAGCAATAGCAGGGGTATACGGCACCGGCCTCCTTCAACCGCTGCAGCGCGTTGGCGTAAAGAGGAAGGCGCGCCATTTGATTGTAGGGCGCGTGCGGACCACCGATGCCTGGGCCCTCATCCCACTCCAAGCCGAGCCAATGCAGTATCTCCTGCTGGCGCTGCGCGAACGCGTTCGTTGAACGACTCTGATCCGTATCCTCAATGCGCAGGACAAAGGCGCCACCGTGATGGCGCGCAAAAAGCCAATTGAAAAGAACCGTGCGCGCCGATCCGACATGCAATGAGCCTGTTGGACTTGGCGCATAACGGACTCGAACCGACAACATGACACCTCCGGAGGCCGATGTTCTAGAGGCTAACACCGTTCTAGCGTTGGCGTCAATTGCACCTGCTCGGGCGCGAGCGGAAGTCGGAGGAGGCCATATTAGCGAAGATCGGCGTGGACAACATAACCCGCCGTAGCGAAGGGCCTCCAGCCAGGTGCGCGATCAAGCAAAGGCCAACGCGGTCAACGCGGAGGAGCCTC
>JAJYVN010000392.1 GCA_021791995.1 Bacillota bacterium | reverse complement strand
CCCGCCCGCTGGACCGGGCACCGACTCGATCCTGCCGCCGCCGCTATCCTCTAGCGCTCGGCGAGCAATGGTCAAATCCTCGCTGAGCGTACTTTTGGCAGAATCGAGACCCATCCCGAGTTCGGACAAGGGCACTAAAACCCCTGGTCGCGCGGTCAGTCGCTGCAGGAGAACCGCAATGCGCGCCCCTCGACTCATCGCGGATGTGTCCTTCCACTGCTCAACGCCGCGCGACACAACTCCAGATCCTCTGGCTTGTCCACATCGACCCCGATCCCCGCATCATCCATGGGCACAGCTCCCGCCGGTGCGCCAAGCAGGACCGACCCCGTGCGCTCCAACCCAGCCAATGTGGCCCGTCCAAGCACCAATGCACCGACCGTGTTCCATCCCAGCATACCCGCGAGGCGCAGGGGATGCTTGCGGTTACGGTACAGGCGATCCAACAGTTCCAGGGCACGCGGAACGGCTGCCCGCGTCAGATAAAAGCAGTTGCCGCCGGTGAAGTTCCCGTCACGCAACCGGACATAGGTTCGATGCACCCCAGGATAGGCCCGCTCACAGACGGGACGGCTGACAATCGGGTAGCCAAAGGCAAGTTCACGCTTCTGACTCGTGCGCAAAAGAGTGGAAACCGCATCCGCCGTCACAAGCGGCGCGTCCCCAGTCGCCACCAAAAGGTCCGTCGCGGGGTCCCCTTCCAGGGCAGCCATCGCAGCACGAAAGCTCGCAGTGAGGCTTTCGCCCGGTTCGACACAACGTACATGATCGCCACCCAGATCCGGAGGCCCCACGACAACGATTCGCCGCGTTTCCACAACCGCACTCAGTGCCGCGACGACATATGCCGCCATGGGACGGCCTGCGATGGGGATGAGCGCCTCCCACGCTTGGTCCGGCGCCGCGGTCACCAACCGCCCATGGTTGCGTCGGCCAGCCAGAACGACCGCCGCCACAGCCGCCACTACGTATCATCCTCTCGCGCATCAAGCCGTTGCACACCGCCAGAATACAGCATGGTAGCCTCTGCCCAATACCCTCGCCAGCGGAGAGTGGGCACAAGCGCTGTGGCCCACCCCGGGAGCGCTCCGATGGCCCACAGCGCAGAACCGCTCCCCGCCACACAAGCCACCACAGCGCCCTCACGGTGCAGTAGACGGTGCAACCCTACCAGGTCCGGGCGCTCCGCAAAAAGCACCGCCTCGAAGCTATTGGCACATACCGGGACCAACGCGTGCGACCAAGACGCAGGGGGCTGCCGCGAAAGCCGTTCCAGCGACTGTACAGCGACGGACACGTCGAAGCGCGCACGATGGGCTGACGCATCCAGCAGTGCGTACGCTGAAGCAGTGGACGATCCGCAGGGGGGCTGTACCAGCAACACCTCCAACGGGGGTAGGGGCGCCAACGGCTCCAAGACGTCTCCGCGTCCGGTCGCCACCGCAGTACCCCCGCGCAGGAAGAAGGGCACATCCGAGCCGAGCCGCCGCCCCAGATCCGCCAGCCGGTCCAGGTCCCAACCAATTCCCCATAAGTGGTTGCAACCCACCAGCACTGCCGCCGCATCCGCCGAACCACCACCGAGCCCCGCCGCCGGGGGGATCGCCTTGGCGATCGAAATGCGTACTCCCCCACGCGTGCCGGATGCATCCCGCAAAAGGGCCGCCGCCCGACCCGCAAGGTTTTCCATGTCCGCAGGTATCCCCGGCCAGTCACAGTCGACCGATATGCTCTCAGCAGGCACCAGCGTCAACCGATCAAAGATCGCAACCGCATTCAGCACCGTCCGAACGTCGTGATAACCGTCGGCCCGCGCTTCTCCCACATCCAAAACAAGGTTGATCTTCGCCGGAACACGGACAACCTGCCTCACGCAAGGCCTCCCGGATGGGTGTCTCGCAGAAATTTACGCGTGCCCTTGACCCTTGTCGCAGACAAACGAAGCAGACGAACCACGCGACAAACGTTTCGATATAGGACGGGACAGCGCCTCCCAGACGGGGGGCGCCAAAAGGGAAGGCTCCGCAAATTAACTGATACTGAACCGGAGCCTCTGCGGTCCAGCCTGATCGCACAGGCTCAGCTCCACAAGGTCGGTCAGTAGATCCACGTAGCTATATGACAGCCGACGATACTGCTTGTCCTCATCGAGCAAGATCACAAAGTGATTCGGGTACGTCCGCTCCAACGTTCCCTCGCGCTCAACAACCTTGCGGCGCCCCCTGTTCGCCTTCACCAGTACGCGCTGCCCGACAATCCCATCCAGAGCCCGGCGCATCTCAGCGAGAATTCCCTTGGCATTCGCCACAAGACCACCCTCCTCTACAATGGGAACTATATCACAAATTGTTGCACGCGTCAAAATCCGTAGAGTATATCGAGCGGCCCAGGTGGCGTCAAGCGGTATGGACCCCGCGGGGTGCACCCCACAATTGTGGTCGAGGTCAGGCAGCCGGGTTGACCAGGTGCCGAACGAGTGGTCGGCGCATCTGGGGCTCGCGCTGCCAGAAGCGGTCCCACGGACCGGAGC
>JAJYVN010000391.1 GCA_021791995.1 Bacillota bacterium | reverse complement strand
CCACCTTTGCGCACGGGCGCGCCGCAGTCGGAGAGGTGCCTTGGCGGCTACCTCACTTGATTGTGGTGGGGAACGAGCGTCACGGATTGGCTGCAGCGACCCGTGCGGCGGCGGGTTGGGATGTGCGCATTCCCATGCCGGGCCGGGCCCACTCACTCAATGTGACGGTCGCTACCGGTATCCTTCTCCAGGCGGCGCTGGCGGCCACGCGGTAGGGTGTGGGGGCACAGGAATTTCGGTGATTCGTCACCGTTCGAGGAAATTCCTGTTACTATTTCTGTGGATAATCTTCCGCTCCGGGCGTACCGGTGGCCGGAACTGCGTGGCGTTCTATGCTTGCAAGGAAACGGCTGCCTGTGCGTGAATTCCGGGAACGGTTCGACACCGCGCGGTTAGCCACCATCGGCGACGGCGGACCGCAACGCCGTCGCCGTGATGTCCATGTGTGAGGCAACCCAAACGGCCTGGCCGTTCCGCACAAGGATGGCCTGCGGGCTCTGGTGGGTCACACCCAACGCTTGGGCGATGGCCAGCGACACGGCGCGATCCTCGATCACGCGCACCCAAGCGGAGTGCACCGTTTGCGCCTCGGGGGTTTGCAGAAACGCTTGCCATTGCTCGTAAGCGTAGCGCGATACGCCACATCCCGTTGCATGCTTCAGAATCAGTACCGGTTGCTCGGCTGAGCCTTGGAGCAAGGGAGCCACCTCGTCCACGGCGATCAACGGTTTGGCTTCCACCACTGGGGGCACCTCCGCACGGTCTCCTCTGGGGAATGGTATGCGGGGTGGAGCGCGTCAGTTCCAGCGAACGGCACCCACCTCGGCGTGTTGCCCCAGGGCCTTCTCCATCTCGGCGCAGATGTGTTGCAGTGCGTCAGGCGAGGTCCCCTCGCAGCGCAGCACCAGGACCGGCTGTGTATTGCTGGCCCGGACGAGCCCCCAGCCGTCGGGGAAGAGCACGCGGGCACCGTCGACGGTGATCACCTCGTGGCTTTCGGCAAACGCGTGCTGGAGCTCGTCGACCACACGGAACTTGACCGCATCCGCGCAGGCCACGCGGATCTCGGGTGTGGAGGTGTAGCGTGGCAGTTCGTTGGCCAGCGACGAAAGAGAACGCTGGCCGGCGGCGACGAGGCGCATGAGGCGGGCACCCGCATAGGTTGCATCATCGTAGCCCGGAAACTCATCGTGGAAGAAGAGGTGCCCCGAGAGCTCGCCCGCAAACGGGAGATGCTCGCCGTAGAGCGTGGCCTTGATGTGGGAGTGACCGGTACGGTGAAAGAAGGGGCGAGCACCGTGTGCCGCGAGGTCATCCCAGAGGGCTTGGGAGCACTTTACTTCGACCAAGGCACGACTCTGGGGATAGCGTGGCAGGATCTCTCGCCAGAACAACATCATAAGCTCGTCACCCCAGAGAATCCTGCCGTCGTTTGCAACGGCGCCAATACGGTCTCCATCGCCATCGATCCCGATCCCTAGGTCCGCTCCCTCCCGCTGGACCGTGGCGATGAGGTCCTGGAGGTTCTCGGGCCGCACGGGGTCCGGGTGGTGGTTAGGGAAGCGTGGATCGGAGGTGCAGTAGAGCTCAACGACCTCACATCCCATCTGGCGATATGCCTCCGGTGTGATGGGGGAGGCCGTGCCGTTTCCGCAGTCGACCACCACGCGTAGCCGTCGATCGAGGTGAATACGTGCGCGCAGATCCGCGAAATAGGCCGGGATGGGGTCGAGCTGGCGGGCGGTGCCCGTCGACGGAGTTGGATCAGATCCTTGAGCGAGGTGGCGCACCCGGTCGCCAATGTCGGTGATCTGTTGGCCGACGAGCGTTCCTTTGCCCAGCGCCAGTTTGAAACCGTTCTCATCCCCAGGATTATGGGAGGCGGTAACCATCACCCCCGGTTCGATTCCGTAATACAGTCGGGAGAAGTAGAAGATGGGGGTGGTCACTTCGCCGATATCCGCTACGGCCAACCCTGCCGCCCAAACCCCCTCGGCGATGGCTGCCGCCAACGCTGGGGATGAAATGCGGTTGTCACGGCCGAGTAGCACCTGCGAGAAGCCGAGTTGCCCAGCCCGTTCGGCGAAGGCCCGTCCGACCAGGCGAGCCAGGTCGGGCGTCAGGTCTGCACCCGCCTTGCCGCGGATATCGTATTCTCGCCAGATCGAGTCGGGCACTACCGTCGTGATCTTCATTTGTTTCATCCCCTCCGGGTTCTGTGGCCGAACTCCCGAGCCGCGTCTGTCCCAAGCAACTTCGCAGTCTTGGGGGTGGATTCCTGTGCCGAATGGAGATCAGGTCGTCTGGGCAGGGGGGCTCGCGCCCGGATCCTCGCTGCGCCGATGCACAACCACCTGCCGGTGGCTCATGTGCGCACAGGAGGTCCCGCTCCTGTTCTTATAGTCTTTTATTTCCGGCTACTGCCGGTTTCCAATTGGAACGTTCCTGCTTCGCGGCAGTCGGTTTCACCAGGCCGTTCTCCTGGCCAGAGCCTTCTGCTCCACAGGCGTTTAACGTCTCCAGGGAACTCCC
>JAJYVN010000390.1 GCA_021791995.1 Bacillota bacterium | reverse complement strand
GCAGACGCCCTCCACCGCCGCACCCAGTTCCTCGATCATCTCCGCCACCGTCCCGACGCCCGTCCCTGCGATCAGCGACCCGCCGTCCTGCATGTCTTCTGCTACCCTCCCCGCACGCCTCGCCCCGGCTTGGCGGTGGATTGCCTGCACGGCTTCACCAAGCCAGGGGGAGGTATTCAATCATACCCCTGGGGATTCCTGGTTATTACCATTATCTTAACATTGATCCTGCCTCGGCCGCCACATTGGTGGGATACACCCTGCGGCGGCGTTGCGGCGTCGGGGGCTCGGTGATCGCGTGCACGTACGCATCTATGCTGCCGAAGGCGCACCCATGGGCGTCGCCGGACCGGTCGTCTCCAAGGCAGTGGTGCATTTTCTGGGAAACCGGGCAGTGGAATACCGACCGGGGAGGAAGCTGACCCGGGTGGATGCGGTGGGCAAACGCCTGTATTTCGATACCGGCGAGGAGGCCACATTCGATGTGGCGGCCGTGGTCCCGCCGCATACAGCACCAGAGGCCGTACGCCGTTCACCGTTGGCCGGCCCCGATGGCTGGATCGTGATGGACCCCGCCACCTGCGAGACACGCTTTGCGAACGTGTTTGCCATCGGGGATGTGACGACGGTGTCACTGCCGATGGGCAAGCCGCTACCCAAGGCGGGGAGCTTTGCGCATGCACAGGCAGAGGTTGTGGCGCGAACTCTGGTGGCCCGGCTGCGTGGTCGGGGAACGGAACAGCGTTTTGATGGTCATGGCGAGTGTTTTGTCGAAGTTGGGGGCGGCGTGGCAGGGTTTGCCCGGGGCAACTTCTATGCCGAGCCGACGCCCCAGGTACGGATGTATCGGGCGGGACGCCATTGGCATGCGGCGAAGCTTGCCTTTGAACGCAACTGGTGGAAGACATGGTTTTAAGCGGCAGGGTGCCATGGTGGAGTCCTGTATACTGCCCATGCCACCCTGCCGCTCAGCGCTCAAGGTTTCGCCGTATCTCGGCCAACTGTTCGGCGGTGATCTCCCCCGCCGCGTAGCGTCGCTTGGCAACCTCCAAGGCATCGGAACCAGCTGTGTGCGTCGGCGGGTACGGCCAGCTCCCGCGGCCCATCATCATGGAGCGCATCGCGAAAATGCCGAGCACCATGAACGCCAACATGATGATGGGGAATATCCACCAAATCCCCAGCAATACCGGTCCGTACGGCATGATCAGCACCCCTGCTTGTTATCGTTGAGCTCTTGCTGCATCGCATTTGCAACGTTGCGGACGATCACCCAGCTCTTTGCGGCTCAGTTGTCCATAGAACCGAGACACGCCCCGCCGATAGACACGCACTCATCCCCGGTTGCACCGGATACCCGCGCTGTGGCGGAGGACGGTGGGCTCGTGCGCGAAGACGAGCGACCAGAAACACCACGGACGCCGCGCGACGGAGAGAGATGCGCTATGCCCTGATAAGATTAATATATACGCATATGCGTACATCGTCAAGGGTGCATCCCACAATTGTGGTCGAGCTCAGGCGGCCGGGTTGACCAGATGCGGGACGAGTGGTCGGCGCATGTGGGACAGGCGCTGCCAGAAGCGGTCCCACGGACCGGAGCGGTGAACCGCTCGGAGTGTGGCGACGGACGGGCAGCCGATTCCTCCCCAACGCATTCCGGGCCCCTTTGGGCGGGCGGCGACCACGAACTTGCAGGCGCTCTCCACCATCCCTGAACCGACCGGCCAACCGGCCAAGGCGAACTCCGGGTAGCGCATGCGCGGGGCGTGGTCGCCAAAGTATTCCAGCGCCAATCGGACGACTTCCTGTGCCGCCTCTGTCGGGAGCTGCAGCGTGCGGATCGCATCCAACACAGGGCTGACGCCCTCGTCCAGCAACGCCTTGGCCATCGGCTCAGCCCATGCGGTGGCTTCCGCTCTCCCCTCGCCGAACACCGCGTGCGCCAGGTGCCAAAGGTGTTGCCGGCCGTGCCATCGGTCGACGATCTCGATGACCTCCACCCCCACCACGCCCAGAAACACCGCCGCCCGATCCACTCCGCGCCGTCTCCCAGCACGATCACTCGCCGTACCTGCCGACCGCCCAACCCCATCGCGACGACGAGCGCATACAATCGATACCAGAACCGGTCAGCATCCTCCTGGCCGGTGCAGAAATGCTGCTGTTCCAAGGCTAAACGCATCTGCCCTGTATCCGGATCCTGTTCGTACGCTGGACTGAGCGGTGCGCACACGCCTACCTTCATCTCGTGCCAGGCCTTCCTCACGTGCACCATGCATCCGTTCACCGCGAGCACCAGCGTGTCGTCTACTGCCCCCGGCTCTTCGGTGCCCTCCTTCGCCCGATCCACTGCCGCCTGCTCTTCGGCCTCCGCCACCGCGCCGATCCCCTCCGTGGCTCTGCGCACATCCTCGGTGGGCACCGATTTCCCCAGCGCCTCTGCCGCCGTCTCAAACGGAACCTCGATACCCAAGCGTGCTGCTGCTTCTGTCAACGACGGCATCCATGCGCCCGCGCCCACCCCCAGCACCTG
>JAJYVN010000038.1:3133-14917 GCA_021791995.1 Bacillota bacterium | reverse complement strand
GCGGACTCGGCCGTCGAGCTCAACGCCCAGGTGGGGACGGACCGGGTCCGGGTCGAGGTCCGGGACCGAGGCCCGGGCTTCCCCGAGGCGTTCCTGCCTCGCGCGTTCGAGCGGTTCAGCCGGGCCGCGATCGCCCCTCCGAGCGCGCCACGCCCGAAACCACCCAACTCCCCCCTCGTCGGTCTCAGATGCGTTGTCCAGCTCCACTCCAACGAAGTTGCAGACCACCCAGGGGAACGGCTTTCGCCCCTCGGAGCAACCGGAGGAGCGCAGTGCGACGAGGTGGACTGAGCGCCACCGCACCCACAAGGAGATACCCTGGGACGGTGTCTTGTCCGCAATGCAGCGAACCGACGTAGACGGTGGCCGGCAGGATCTCGTCCCATCCCAACCGTCGCCGGGCCCGAGCCAACCGGGCATGAAAGCCATACCCGTCACTCACCCGGCAAAGGACGCAGCTGATACTGCAGTCCTCACCCGTTGTCTCCACCTCTTCGCAACGTTCGCCCTGCTGCACATCTTCCACATCCGGGCACTCCCGAGGGCACTCCGACCGGGCGGCGCAGGCTCCTCCATCGGCCGTCACAAAGGTAGCAAGGGCGTCTAACGCCCCGGTTACTTCCGAAGGCAAGGGCTCACCGGTTGACGCTTTTCCTCGGCGGACGCAGAGCGCAACACGGAGGGCAAGACCCACATCCAAGCCCATCGCATCTCGGATGCTCTGGATATCACGGTCGAGGGTCTGCCCGTCAGCAACGGCCTGCCTTGCGGACCGCAGATCGCGCAACATGCCGCGTACCAGATACCGCTCGGCGCAAAGCGCCTCCACCACCGGCGCATCCCCGGTGACAGCTTCGAACCTGATACTCCCTGTCGGAGAGGCCAAGGCACTGTCAACATCATACAAAGGCACCGCAATCGGACCACAGGGCTCCGCATGGGCGCGCCGCTCGGCACGCACGCGTCGGTTGAGGCAAGACAAGGCCCGAGTCAGGGACTGTACCTGCCGTTCGGTTTCCAGTAGCCAGCGGAAACGCCATTGGGCAGACTCCGTCATCTTCAGCTGGCACGCGTAGCGCGCCGCTCCCCCCTCTCCGGTACCTTTCAGCACTCTAGGCGAACCGTCTGGAGGGGATAATACCAATCACTAGCATTGGTGTCAATATCTGGACCACACCTATAACCATGCCTTGCGGTCGAGCCGCTGTCGTCGTACGCTCCCTGCGGTATGCGAGAGGGAATGCGCCAGAACAGGTGGTTCGTTTGGATCAAAACGGGCTCTGGCGGTGCGAGGACGCCGCCGTCGTTTCGCAGCAGAAGTCGGGTCCGGATTGGTACCGCCTCACCCTGCGGGCCCCTGCCATTGCTCCTTTGGTGCAAGCAGGGCAATTTGTCCAGGTGCGGGTGCACCCGGACGGGTGGATCGGGTCTGACCCCCTGTTGCGTCGGCCCCTTTCGGTTTGTACCGTCCACCAGGACGAATTGACACTGATCTACCGGGTGGTCGGGCGCGGTTCCTTCATCCTCTCACAACGGCAAGCGGGCGAGGGGATCAATCTTCTCGGTCCATTGGGTCGGCCGTTTCCGCTGACAGCAGCGGAGCAATGCCCGCTGTTCCTCGTCGGAGGAGGGCTTGGCATCCCACCCCTCGCACTGGCCGCCAAACAGACACCCGGTCGTCGGCGGACCGCCATCCTGGGTGCACGCTCCAAATCCTATCTCGCAGGCGCGGAGGAGGTAGCCGCAACCGGCATCCCCGTTTTGGTCATAACCGAAGACGGGAGTTCCGGGAGTACCGGACGTGTCACCGACCTCTTGGCCAAGCACCTGGGACCAGGCGACCAGGTGTGGGCGTGCGGTCCGGACGCTATGCTGATGGCCGTTAGTGCCCTGTGCGATCGCACGCAGGCTAGCTGTTGGCTCTCCATCGAACGGCCCATGGCCTGCGGCTTCGGGGTCTGCATCGGCTGTACCGTGGCGCGTCAACGGGGTGGCTTCGCCAAAACCTGCGTCGACGGACCAGTCTTCCGCAGCACGGAGGTGAACCTCCTTGGGTGAAGTGGACCTGAACATCGCTGTCGCAGGCATCCCGATCAACAATCCCGTTTGGACCGCATCGGGATGTTGCAACTACGGCCGAGAACTCGGAACCCTTTATCCACTTCGTGAGCTCGGTGCCATCGTGGTTAAGGGCACATCCCTCGACCCATGGGAGGGAAACCCGGGCCGCCGCGTCGCAGAAACACCCTCCGGTATGCTCAACGCCATTGGGCTTCAGAACCCTGGGGTCGAGCACTTGCTCCGCGTTGAGTTGCCCTGGCTCGAGCAGCAGGGGGCAACCGTCGTCGTCAACGTAGTGGGACATACGGTGGCCGAGTATGTGGCCGTCATCCAACGCCTGGCGGAAGCGGGTCCCACCTCCGTGGCCGCCATCGAACTGAACATCTCCTGCCCCAACGTACGCGAGGGAGGGATCGAATTTGGCCGCGACCCGTCTGCCGCCGCCGAGGTCACCCGCGCGGCGGCAAGGGTAACCCCGTGGCCTCTCTTCGTGAAGCTCTCGCCCAACGTCAGCGATATCATCCCCTTCGCGCGAGCCGTCGCCGAAGCGGGAGCCGACGCTCTCACCTTGATCAACACGCTGGTCGGAATGGACATCGACCTGGCAAGTGGTCGACCCGTCCTCGGCAACACGACCGGGGGGCTCTCTGGACCAGCGATTCTCCCTGTTGCCCTGCGCATGGTGTGGGATGTAACGCATGCGGTCAGGATTCCAGTGGTCGGGGTGGGCGGCATTCGCTCGGGAGATGATGCCGTGCGCTTTTTGCTCGCTGGTGCACAGGCCGTCCAGGTCGGAACGGCGATCTTTCAGGATCCGTGGGCACCCATCCGCATCCGGGACGGCATCGAGGCCTATCTCCGTGCGCACGGTCATCGAAGTCTCCGGTCCCTGGTTGATGCCGTGCGGCACAGACTGGATGGTTAACGAGCCGACCCGCCGCACAAGGTGCCGAGCCGTCGTCGGGTGAAACGGGCGTCACAGCCGGCCCTTCGAACGCACCAACAACATGCGATATCTCGACGCTTCTCAGCCACCCACCACACACCAAACGGTGTATCCTGACCTCGGCACGGGTGGGCGACTGCGGTCAGCATGCGCTCTGCCGGATGACGCTGCCATCCGATGCGGAAGGGGGTCAACGATGCAGTCCCGCATGCGTCGGCGCCGCGTCCTCTCTGTGGCGGGTCGCTTAGCTTTTGCCGCCAGCGCAGGCTATCTCCTGCAAGGGTGTGGAGTCCGCCCTGGTGCACATGCCAAACCACAGGCATCCAGCCCCTCCTCCGTTTCAGCGCCGTCCACCTCCGACCGCACATCCTCCGGACCAGTACACTGGTCCCAACTCCGCGACCAGATCTCTGGGGGCCTTGTGCTGCCAACCGATTCCGACTACGCGGTGGACAAGCAGCTATACGATCCCGTGTTTGACACGGTCTTCCCCCAAGCCATTGCGTATTGCCGATCGGCAAACGACGTCCAGCGCTGCATCGCCTTCGCCCGCGAGTACAGCATGGCCATCGCCCTACGGAGCGGCGGCCATAGTTACGCCGGATACTCGACCACCACAGGCCTTGTGATCGATGTGTCCCCCATGAATCAGGTCGTCTTCGACCAAGCAACAGCAACCGCAACCGTCGGCGCGGGGACACTTCAGGTTGATCTCTACGCGCAGTTGGCAGCTTCCGGTCAGACCGTCCCCGGCGCCTCATGTCCAACGGTGGGCATCGCTGGGCTTGCGCTGGGGGGCGGCATCGGCGTGCTGGATCGAAGGTATGGTCTAACATGTGACAACATCCAATCGCTTGAAATCGTTACGGCCAATGGAGACTTACTTCAGTGCGACAGCACACAGCACGCGGACCTCTTCTGGGCTTGCCAGGGCGGTGGGGGCGGAAACTTCGGGGCGGTCACCTCGTTCACGTTCCGCACCAGCCCCGCCACCGACCTCGCTCAGTTTGCACTGCAGTGGGACTGGGCTGCGGCAGCAGAGGTTGTTTCCGCCTGGATGACATGGGCACCGCAAGCGCCGGATGAGTTGTGGTCGAACTGCCTGCTCCTCGGAGGCACCCCGGACACGTCGCCACAACTGTCGATCACCGGGGTGTACGTGGGCGACGAAGCGGCCCTGGCATCCCTGCTCGACGAGTTCCGACGGATGGTAGACTCCACACCGACCACGTCCACCCTCTGGACCAATGCCTTCCTTGCGACGATGCTCAGCGAGGCTGGCTGCGCCAAGCGCACCGTCGCGCAATGCCATCTCCCGACCCAGACCCCCCAGGGCGAGCTCTCACGCGCGTCCTTTGCGGCCAAGTCGGACTTTGTCGACACACCGCTCGAGCCAGCGGGGATTACAGCGCTGTTGAACGGCGTGCAGCAGCGCGCACAAACCTTCGGCCTGAGCGGCGGAGGAGCCATCCTCGATGCGTGTGGTGGAGCGATCAATCGAGTACCGGCATCCGCCACAGCCTTCGTCCACCGCAATGATCTATGCTCCATCCAGTATTATGCGGACTGGGCCAATGACGCCTCGTCCTCCGTCCAGAGTGCAAACCACGCATGGCTCACGGCATTTTATGCATCCATGCGCCCCTATGTGAGTGGGTATGCCTACCAAAATTACATCGACCCCACGCTGACCGATTGGCAGGTGGCCTACTATGGAGCCAATCTTGCTCGGCTAATCCTGGTAAAGACCAAGTATGACCCCGGCGACATTTTTCACTTCGCGCAGAGCATACCGACCCAGAACCAAGCGTCAACGTGATGTGTGTGCTCCGATTCGCAACGGAAGGGAGGGGCGGCGCAGGGACGATCGCCGGAAGACGACAGTCCCGGTGCCGCGCGATGTATGGAGAGACGTCCATCGGACGAAGACCTCCGTTTGGCAAAGGAGATGGCAGTGGCGCTTGCAGTGTATGGCGGCCCCAGTGACGCCTGGGCCTGGAGTGCGCAACCGACGTTCACCTTGTCCCTTCCGCATCGGGAAAGACAGCTCCAACCGCCCCTGTCTCCTTCTTTGCGATCGTCCGGATCCTGTCTGATCGGGCCTTTCTCGTCTTTGGAGTCCCAACTGACTGCAGTCCGAACGGGTCAGACCTCGAGCCGAAACATCGCTCAGATGTATCGCAGGCGCATTCAGGCATTGAACGAGCGCTGCAACGCCTATTTGTTCGTTGCCGGTGAACCGACCGAATCCGGGACAGGTCCCCTCGCGGGCGCCGCAGTCGCCGTCAAGGATATCTTCGATACAACGGGCATCGTCACAACAGCCGGATCCCGCCAACGAACGGGGTGGACGGCCGAGCGGGACGCAACCGCTTGGGCCCGCCTCAAGAACGCGGGCGCAATGCTCCTCGGAAAAACAAACACGCATGAGTTTGCCGCCGGAACCACCAACGAGAACGAGGCCTTTGGTCCGGTGCACAACCCCTGGGCCCCAGATCGGATCAGCGGCGGAAGTAGCGGTGGCTCCGCCGCCGCGATCGCCGCCGGACTCGCCGCGGGAGCACTCGGATCCGACACCGCCGGCTCGATTCGCATCCCGGCGGCATGCTGTGGTGTCGTCGGCTATAAGCCCACCTATGGCAGAGTCAGCCGCGCGGGCGTTGTACCGCTCTCCTGGTCCCTCGACCACGTGGGCCCACTCGCCCGCACCGTTCGCGACGCCGCACTGCTTCTGGGCGTGATGGCCGGACCGGATCCAGAAGATCCATCCACACTGGATGCAACCCCACTCCCCCTCGACGCTGGACTTCCTCGCGCAAGCGGCCTCGCAGGCATGCGCTTCGCCGTCCCACGTTCCTGGCTGCAGGAAACAAGCGTGGGAGGCACGGGATTGGGGTCCGTACCGATCGACCCTGAGGTGATGACTCGCTTCGACGAGGTCCTGCGACAATGCTGTGACCTTGGTGCAACGGTGACCGATGTGGACCTTGGATCGGCCGAGGGTGCCGTGGGTATCAATCGCGTGATCGCGTTCCCCGAATCAGCGGCCTATCACGCCCCACACCTGGCTAACTCCCCAGAGCTCTACGGTGCGGCGGTCTATCGCCGACTCCTCGCCGGACGTTACATTTCTGCCGAGCAGTACCTTCAGGCCCTGCGATTTCGGGGCCTCTTGGTCCGGCGTTTCATTGCGGGCATGGAAGCCTTCGATGCGCTCCTGACACCCACCTTACCGATTCTGCCTCCCCCGCTCGGCGCTCCCTCCTCGCTCGCTGCCGCCCTGCTGCGCTTCTGTGCCCCGTTCAACGTCACGGGTCTGCCGGCCATCAGCATTCCGGTGGGATTCTCCAAGGCGGGATTGCCCATTGGCCTGCAACTGGTCGGGCGGCCCTGGGACGACGGAACACTGCTCAGCATCGCGGCATCTGTGGAAGAATCTGTTGGAGTTTCCCAAGAGATAGAGATCGGAAAGCGGCGTCCCCTGGTGTCCTAGTCGTCGCGGCATGCGGATCATGGTCGGCCGCATGCCACGGCCAAGACTCGAAGGAAACGCCGCTTCCCCCACTACTTTCCGTATCGGGGCGGAGACGGCGTTTGTTCGGCAGCACGAAACGGCGACGCCGTGTCCCCCTGCGCAGGACGTCCCCTCGTGGAATGACCTGGAAGGCTTGCGCGCTTGGCCGAAGCATTGCGATGCGGAAGGGTGGACGGCAAAGCTCTCACTCGTGTCAGCAAGATCTCACCGTCCCCGCTCGTGAGGAGCAATGGCTCCCCCGGCATGAGTCCCAAATACTCGCGAATACTGTCGGGTATCCACACCTTCCCATCGACCATCCACGTGATCGCCATCCGACACATCACCTCCACCAGGGATAAGGGAGCCGATCCAGTATGTGGGAAAGGAGTAGTGAGAACAAGCCTAAGGAGATAAATCTTTCCGTCTTCCTTCGACGCGATGCAGCAGATCCGGATCCACTTTGGCTCTATGCCGTACTCGGATTCGCCGGGGTGCTGGATCGCTCCGCCCGGTACATGCGGCGATACATGGCGTAGGCAAAAACGGTACGCTGGACGAATCGTCGCGTTTCGGGATACGGGATACGACGGGAATCCGCCATGGCCCCGTTCCATGTCCCCGTGGACAGCCACCGTTCGACGGTGCCACTCCCAGCGTTGTATGCGGCGAGCGCCACAGGCACCTGGCCATGGAAGCGCACGAGCAAACGTGCCAGGTACCAGGTACCGAAAGCAACGTTGTACGAGCCATCAAAGAGTTGCGCCGAGGTAAAGCTCGGCTCGTGCCGCTCATGGGCAATCCAGGCCCCCGTGCCTGGCGTGATCTGCATCAGACCGATCGCACCGGCACGGGAAACGGCATCAGCTCGAAAGCGACTCTCACTGCGGATCACCGCATAAACCAGCCGGGGGTCGATCCCGGTTTGCTGCGCCGCAGGAACGACGAAGGACCGAAAGGGTGTCGGATACAGCGCGCGCAATCCAAGCCAACATCCGACTGCAACGGTGCCGAGGACCACAAAAGCGAACACCGGCACGCGCAGGCGCATCCATAACACGCGACTATGAGACATCCGGTGCCCTCCTCACAGTCCCGGGGATTTACCCGAGCCGATCGCGGCGCCACACGCCGAATATCAGGACCGGACTTCTGCCAGGAGAGCATTCCACGCCTCTGCAACCCGGACAGTGAAATCCCCGCGCGTTCCTTCGTTGTCGAGAACGACATCCGCAAGTTGACGCTTCCGTGCCAGGGGCCACTGTGCAGCCAAGCGTTGGGCAGCCTGCACCTCGGTCAGACCGTCCCGCGCCATCAGCCGCCGCAATTGCTCTCCTTCCGTTACATACACCAACCACGTTCGGTCAATGAACGATCCGTTCTCGTGAAGACCCACCTCAAAGAGTAGCGGGATCTCACACACCGCCACAGGAACCCCGTCGCTCTCCCATGCGCGCAGTACAGCCACCATGCGTTGCAGAACCATCGGATGAAGGAGTCCTTCGAGCTTCCGTCGTGCCTCCACATCCACAAAGATCAGACTCCCCAACTGAGCGCGGTCCAGGGTACCATTGGGCAGTAAAAACTCCCGACCAAAGGCCTCCACAACCGCACGTAGACCAGGCTCATCCGGGGCCACCACCGCACGCGCCAACTGGTCCGCAGAGATGACAGGTGCTCCGTTCGCCTGCAGAATCCCAGCTGCCGTAGATTTCCCTGACGCGATTCCACCCGTCAATCCAACGACCAACATGTCCTTCGGCCTAACCGCAGAGCATGCCCTCCGTGGCAGGCCCCCATCCCCCTTCCGCTAGCCGGCCGTGGGCGAGGCTGCAGAGGACGAAGATCCAGAACTCGAGGATGACGATGGGGAACTGACGGTCGACGACGCCGTAGAGAAGTCATAACTCGCCGGCATCGTTGTGGGCCATGGCGGGCCATACGCCAAAGCGATCTCTGCATGAGGACTGAGCGCAATACCGGCCGGGTCGCCGGAATATTGGGTGCCGTTTACGTAGACACGAATCGACTCCGTGTTGCTGCCAACCTTCGCTCCGCTCTGCAAACCGGCCAGGTCCGTCGCCGAAAGCGGCTTGTTCCACAACGCGAAAAAGTCCGCCAGAGTCGGCTTATCTGCCTGCGTCAAAGCCACCTGCACCACACCGGTCGCGGTATTGGTGTAGATGCCATAGTAGCAATTCGCCTTCGAGTCATACCCAATTCCGGACGGGATCGTTTCCGCCGTACCATCGATATAGAAGTCGATGTGAACCTGCGACAGGGGCGTCTGCGTCGCTAAACAGGCCATACCATTAATCACCGGCGGCTTGGTCGCAGCAACATGCTGGCGAATTCCGATGATCAGGGCAGCCAAAATCGCCGCCAGAAATCCTCCCAAACCGATCCAGGTCCAACGCTCACCGCGCCGTGTCCAGGGCACGGGACGGGCGACATGCATCCCCGCTGTACTGAGACTTGCGCTCCGAATGGACGCCGACTCAGGAACGGCAGTCCTCGGCTTGCGGCGTGGAGTCGTCTTTGCAACTCTCTTGTTCGGCAACACTCATGCGACGCCACTCGGTCCCTGCACACGAGGCATGGGATGAAAGGCGACGCTGCCCCCCTCCGGCTTGAAATGTGAAGCGTTATGGAGCGCAGTCCTCCCGAGCGACGCAATGCTCCAAGGAAAGCCGCGCCCGGAGTCTTTGCACCCGACATTGCGCGGAGGCGACCGCGTCCTCCTGCGCTCCTTTACCAAGGGACGATGCGGTCAGCACATCGGCAATGGCATCGGCCAGATCCGTCATATCCGCTTCGCACATGCCCAAGGCCGTCACCCACTGGGTTCCGGCACGGATCCCGCTGGTGCGTGATGGCACTTGCGGATCGAAGGGTATCAAGTGTTTATCCACTTGAATACCGGCCTCCTCCAGAGCCCTCTCGGCCTGCCGACCGGTGATCCCCTGTCGGCGAAGATCCACCAGAACCAGGTGTACGTCTGTACCTCCACTCACCTGCCGAAAGCCCCGTCGCCCGAGGACAGCACTGAGAACGGTCGCATTGCCGACCGCTCGCCGCTGCTCAGCGGCAAACGAGAGTTCCGCAGCCTCCTGAAAGCAGACCGCTTTCGCGGCAATGGTCTGGACGAGCGGAGAAGATTGGACGCCGGGAAAGACTGCACGATCCACCGCCGCCGCCAGGTCCGCACGACAGAGGATCGCACCGCCACGTGGTCCACGCAAGGTCTTGTGCGTGGTAAGCGTCACCACGTCCGCGTACGGAACCGGATTGGGGTGCAATCCCGCAATCACCAGTCCGGCCAATTGGGACATATCCACAAGCAACCGCGCGTCGACCGCGTGTGCAACCGCAGCGAAAGCCGAAAAATCGATACTGCGCGGATAGGCAGCGGCCCCCGCCACGATCAGGGCCGGTTTCTCGCGGTCCGCGATGCGGCGAACCTCATCCATATCGATGCGCTCGGTGTAGCGGTCCACCGGGTAGTGGACAAAACGCCAGATCTGCTCAGCCATTGTCCCTGCATGCCCATGCGATATGTGCCCGCCATGCGCTGGATCCATCGAAAGGATGGTCGCGCCCGGCCGGCAGAGCGACTGGTACGCAGCCAGATTGGCCTGCGTCCCAGAATGCGGTTGAACATTGGCATGGTCCGCCTCAAAGAGCCGACACAAGCGGCTGCGTGCAAGCTCTTCCAGAGCATCAATCGCTTCACAACCGCTGTGCTGACGAGCGCCGGGCAAGCCGTCCGCAGACCGATCGGCCAACCCGCTCACCAAGGCTTGGCGCACCGCAGGGCTCGAAAGACTCTCGGAAGCAACCAAGCTCAAGGTCTCGCTTCGTCGTGCCTCTTCCCTGGCAAGCAACGCGAAGACCTCTGGATCGACCTCCGCGAGCCCATGCTCCTCACCATCCACGCGCGTTGCCAGACGGCGTCCCCTTCCATTGTGCGTTTCCCTGGCCTCAATCCTCGACGATACGGCCGCCCAGCTTGTCCACGGTATTCGGGCGAATGGGCTTCTCCGAGACGATCTCCAACCTCCAACCGCCGTCTTCGCGGGGGGCAATGCTGATCTCGCCGCTGATCGCCAGGCGATCCCAGATGTGTCGGACAGCCTCGTCCAGCACCTTTCGGTCCGAGAACTCGAGCACAACGTTTTGCATAGCACCGATTATACACAATCGCCTGGTTGGCAGTGCGGGCAAAAACAAGTCGAGCGCTGTCCCAGACGAATACCAACAATCGGCGTACCGCAGGCGCGGCACGGTTCTCCCGCCCGCCCATACACACGCAAAAAGGCGCCGAAGGACCCGCGCTCCCCCCTACCCGTTCGGTAATCCATCAGCGTCGTCCCCTGCCTGACAAGGGCCTCACCCAGAACGTCCTCGATGGCGGCAGCAAGCCTTCGCCACCCGTCTGCAGAGATATCAACTCCCCGCAGCGCAGGATGCAAGCCCGCCCGGTGCAGTGACTCGTCCGCGTAAATGTTTCCAAGTCCCGCAACGAGGTCCTGGCGCAACAGCAGTACTTTGATGCGAGCGTGTCGATTGCCCAACACCGCGGCGAGATCCTCCGGCGTCAAGCCGTCCAGGAGCGGATCGCGCCCAGGTGGCAGGTGGGCCGAAACCAACGGAGCATCAACCAAAAGCAGGCGACCGAACTTACGCACATCGTGAAAGAGCAGGCGGCCGCCCCCTGCAAGATGGAACGTCGCATGTGTATGCGCGCCATCCATTCCAGAGCGCTCGCCCCGCCCCACATACACCATACGCCCGGTCATGCGCAGATGCGCGATCAGACCGATGGGCGGACGCCTACCATCCTCACGGAAGCAGAACACCAAATACTTGCCGCGCCGTGCCACGCCATCAAAGACTCGACCATGCAACGCGGTGCGGAAGGCCGTTGGCGTCACAGGGCCGGTAACGTGTGGCCCGGTGATCACCACCCGCTGCACACACCGTCCCACAAGATCCTCAACCAGTGTTCGGCGAATCGTCTCCACCTCAGGGAGCTCCGGCATCCTGTGCCTCCTAAACCATATCAAGCCAGTTGGGGCCGGAGGCCACATCCGCGCGTAGGGGAACCCGAAGCCCGTGCATGGCCCCAACCTCCTCCATCGACTCTTTGGTCAGAGCCAAAACCGCATCGCGTTCCTCGACGGGAGTCTCGACGATCAGCTCATCGTGAATCTGCAGCACTAGGCGCGCCATGCGCGAAGCCTCTACCAGTCGGCGAAAGGCA
>JAJYVN010000038.1:0-3123 GCA_021791995.1 Bacillota bacterium | reverse complement strand
TCTGCCGCCGTACCCTGAATGGGCGTGTTCATCGCCGTCCGCTCCGCCAAGGCGCGGGCCGTACGGTTCCCGGAGCGAATTTCAGGCAATGGCCGGAGGCGCCCAAAGAGTGTTCGCACCTCCCCGTCACGCCGTGCCGTCTCGACAACGCTCTCCATGTATCGTTTGACGCCGGGATAGCGCGCAAAGTAGCGAGTGATGATGTCATGGGCTTCGGCTACGGGACATCTGAGCTGCCGGGCAAGACCAAAGTCGCTGATGCCATAGACAATGCCAAAATTCACAGCCTTCGCCGCACTCCGCTGCGCGGCCGTGACATCGGACGGTGAAACGCTCCATACCTCTGCGGCCGTTGCCCTGTGGATGTCCGCGCCCGAGGCAAACGCTGCGATTAGTCCGTCGTCGGCGGAGAAATGGGCCAGAATACGCAACTCCACCTGGGAGTAATCGGCGGCAACGAGCACGGACCCCGGGGGCGCCACAAACGCGCGCCGCAAAGGCTTTCCGATTTCCTCACGCACCGGAATGTTCTGCAGATTCGGGTCCTGTGACGACAGTCGACCGGTGGCCGTAACAGTCTGTTGAAACGTTGTATGGATGCGAGAATCTGGACCAATCTGCGGTTCCAAACCCTGAATGTAGGTCGAGAGTAGCTTCTGCAATGCCCGAAAGGCGAGAATCCGCTCCGGCAGGGGATGAACACTCGCCAACTCCTCCAGCACCCCGGCATCGGTCGAATACCCGGTCTTGGTCCGCTTAGACGGCTGGAGTCCCAGGCGGTCGAAGAGTAACTGTCGCAACTGGGGTGTGGAGTTGATGTTGAACGGCCCGCCAGCCAACTGGAAGATCTCCGCCTGGAGGGCGGCAATACGGACCGCATAGTCAGCACCCAAACGCTTCAGTTCCGGCCCATCCATGCATATGCCCGCGTCTTCCATCGCCACCAATACTTCTACCAGCGGCAGCTCAATCTCCTGATACACCCGTGAAAGCCCGCGGTGTAAAAGCTCTGAATGCACCAGATCCGCGAGTCGGCCAACCGCCCGTGCTTCCGCAGCAAGGGCAGTCGCCGAATCCTGCCACTCGGTAGCATCGAGACCGAACCGCTGAAGGCTATCCTCCAGCGGATAGCGCGTCCGACCAGGATCCAGAAGGTAGGCTGCCAACGTGGCATCAAAGCCGACCCCCTGCCACGGTTGCCCACTCCGCCGTACGACACGGCACAGGGTTTTGCTATCGGCCGTGCACACGTGTCGCCCCACCGACACCTGCGGGGGGGTATCCGCCCCAGCCATCCAGACGCGGGGCGCCGAAGCCCCCACCGGGTCCGCCCACGCCAGACCGCAGAGCTCCCCCTTTGCGTCGAGGCCAATCGCCAATCCGGTCGGCACGCCCTCGTGTGCGCGTCGCCGCAAATCATCCTCCGCTTCCACACTAGACACCCTTACAAATGCGGGCGCCACTGCGGAGTGGGCCACAGCGAAAACGCTCTCACGTGCAGGTTCCGCTTCAGGCACCCGGAATCGCTCCAGCAATGCGTGGAAGCCCAATTCCGCAAAAAGACGTGCGGCAGCCGCTTCGTCGGGAGGACGCCGTACCAAATCCGGCAGGCCCACACCCAAGGGCAGGTCGGTCACAATCCGGACAAGACGAAGGTTCAGGCGGAGTTGCTCAAGCGATGCGCGAACCGCTTCGCGTACCCGCGGGGGTGTCACCTCCCCCAGCCTTTGCAGGAGGTGCTCCACGGTGCCAAATTGTGCAATCAGTCGGGATGCCGTCTTTTCCCCAACGCCCGGCACGCCCGGGATGTGGTCGGAAGTATCGCCCATCAGCGCCTTGATCTCGATGAGTTCCGACGGCGTTACCCCGTACCGTTCCTTCACGGCACCAGGATCCACAACGTCAAGATCCCCTGTTCCTCGACGCGTCAGTAACACCGAAACCCGGGGTCCCACCAGTTGCAGAGCGTCTCGGTCACCGGTGACAATCCGGACCGTGCAACCCTGTTGCGCGCCAACCGCCGCCAACGTTCCGATGATGTCATCGGCCTCTGCCCCCGGGTAGTCCACCATGGCAATGCACAACGCATCGAGCGCTTGCCGCAGAACGGGCAACTGCACAGCCAGATCATCCGCCATGGGCGGTCGGTTCGCCTTATAGGCAGCGAAGGATTCGTGGCGAAAGGTAGGCTCCGGTCGGTCCATTGCAACGGCGAGATGGCTTGGCTGCTCTTCGGCAAGCAACTGGCCCAGCATGGTCAATGACCCATACACCGCACCGGTCGGTTGGCCCTGCGGACCGGTGAGAAACGGCAGAGCATGGTACGCCCGGTGGAAGAGACTGTGCCCGTCGACCAGAACCAGTCGCGGCTCCCGCAGTTCAGCTGTGATGGCACGGCCCCCTTTAGAATGACTCCCTGTTTCAGGGTATCACAGGCGCGCGCCGAACCGAACCACCAGGCGCCACCCAACACCAGAGATCGCTCCGACCACGCAACCCCGTGACTTGTTTTTCGCCAGCATCCTGCTCCGCTTATGCAGGGAGTTCGTGCGCCGACAGCGGATACGCCAGTGCAGCCTCCCATCCCAGCCATCGTCGTACGCTGGTTGCGCGAGCCCCGTTGCTTGCGGCTCCCCAGGCGTTGCCCGTGAGGCAACCGCCGCTCCGCCTTTGCCAATGGCTTGGGCGATTCGGTCCGGGTTCCATCGGAGAGTACCGCAAAACACTTTAGGCTGAGATTGATACCCGCCACAAGGCCTTCGACGGGCTGTGGATTGCGGATCATCCTCAATCTCCACCCTCCGGGATACGTACCAGCGAACCTCCTCGCAGCGGACGGTGGCCGAGAGGATCCGGCCGCGGAACCTCTCCGTCGTCTCCTTGGTCCGTACGTAGCCCACGCGCAGCAGCGTGACCGGCCTGAGGTAGACCTTGATGCTGCCGGTGGTGTCAACTGCTGCCTGATTTGCTTAACAAACCAAGACAATCGTTGTTCGTGCCGCACCAATCCGGCTTGCGCCAGTTGCCCTTGGTTCCTTCTCCCCTTGCGGAGAAGGAGTCGACCCCTTTGCGCGTGAGTCGGGTCGACAGGCTATTGGGAGTCGTCCTATGCCTCTCGCAGGA
>JAJYVN010000389.1 GCA_021791995.1 Bacillota bacterium | reverse complement strand
CTGTTACCGGCGACTCTACCGAACACGGTCTACCCAGGCAGCACACCTGCATCGCGCCCTGTGCCTCCCTGTCGCCGTTGGCCCCCGACCCCGGCATGAACATCCGTTATGGGTAACGGTAAGCACGCTGTGAGGGCAGGTAGGGGCCGGTGTCAGGCGGATGTCAGGGCGCTGTCAGGAAAGCGTGCGTACGATGTGGCAGACTGCGTTGTGGGAGGCATTCGCTTGCAGAGCGTAACAGGTCCCGTTCCTACCAGGTGGACCTTTGTCGGGGTTCCGGTCTACAGCGGCCCAGTGATGATTTGTGCACGGTGCCGTGCCGGAAGAAGGATCTGTGAATAACGCGTCGGGTAAAAAGGGTGTCCAATTTGGCACGTGATTCCTTTGGGGAGCATGCATCTCCGGTGGATGCCGCCAACATTTTGCACACCAACCGTGTGCGTGGCGTACCACCCCGCGTCTGTCTGTTGCCGCGCAGCGCATGCACCTCAATGTATCATTTGGGAGGAAATTTGTGTCTCGACGAACGGTTGGAAGCGGGCGTGGGGACACCAAGGGATGTTGATGGTTCGCATGATACGGGCACCACAAGGGACAGCAGGCAAACTCGTCACCATCATTTGCGCGCTAAGCGTTGTCGCTGCAACCGGATGCGCCAGTGTAGCCGGCTCGAAGGGTGTATCGGCGAATCCGGCGAATGGAGCATCATCGTTGAACGCGTCGACGCACACTGCCACTACCAACTTGCTTAGTGGGACCCAACACACGCAAGTCGGCGGTAGCACCAATGGGACGCAGAGTCCCCAGCCACCGCTGCAGTCGGTGCAGATGATCACGGCCAAGATTGGGTGGGCGACCAGCATGCAGGGTGGCGTGCTGCGGACCACAGACGGAGGTGCCAACTGGAGCGATGTAACGCCTCCGGGACTGCCCACCATCACCATCGCCACTGCGCGCGCGTTGGTCCCACTGGGTGTGACCGTGGCCCGACTCGTCGCCACCGACAACGGACACCTTACCGTGTACAGCACGTCGACCGGCGGCGCACGGTGGAGCCAGCTAACTTCTCCCACCTTACCGCGAACATCCAGTTGGCCGCAGGTCTATGCGAGTTTTCCCTCAACCGAGGACGGCTGGATCTTGGCGACTTCCTCGCCCGGTTTAGGTCTGATGGCAACGGCGCTCGTCCACACCACCGATGGCGGTCAGAGCTGGACGCAGGTGGGAGCCGGTACGTTACCACAGAGCGGCATGTATGAGACGGGCATCACTTTCAACGCGGCGGGCGATGGGGTCATCTCAGGCACATACCACGGCTCCTCCCTGACTCCCTTGTCTGTGACGGCCAATGGCGGGGTCACCTGGCGTGCGGAAACCCTCCCAATGCCGACCGGTGCCACGTACCTGAATACCTATCCCCCGGCCTTCTGGGGAGAAAGCGGCCTTTTGCCTGCTGAAACAGGATCGACGCACGACTTGGTGTTCTATCGAACCGCGAATGGTGGCCAGGATTGGCAGCCGCTTGCTGTTCCACTACCAGGCAACGGCGCCTCCTACTTTATCTGGAGTATGTTGAGCCCGACCGAGACATTTGCCACCAACGGGTTCGTGGTGTACCAGACGGCCGACGGGGGGCACTCTGTTACGGTCAAGACCAACACCGACTTACAAGACGCCTGGTCGATGGACTTCCTGACAGCCACAGAAGGCTGGGTCATCGTCAAGGGTGAACTCCTGCGCACAACGAATGGTGGAATAACGTGGACGCCGGCCGCTCAGGGAGAACAACTACCTCCCGTCGGATCCAGCACCACGCCAAGCGGGAGTTGAGCACTCAGCCATGTTCCATGGGAATCGTTCAAGAACTTGCTACGCGCAACAGCTCTCGATCCGAGCGCGGCGATAAACGTGCCAGGCTTGGTGGACGCGCTAACGGGGGCGTTACGCTCGTGAATCAACAAGAGGACTCCGGCCCCACGATTGCCCTCAAGCTAATCAGTCGGGCTGGTGAGAAGACCGCGGGCATCACGTACTCTGGCGGCAGCGCGTTTCCGTCCGCGATCCTCACCGAACGCGGTGCAGCGCATCCGTTCTACGCGATGAGAGAGTTGGACTAATGATCACGTCACTCCCCCTGTCCGGCCAACGGGCCGGTTGCTCCCAAGGACCGCGCAGGCTTCGCCTGCGCCGTGGGAGTCGCCCCCTTATCCTGCTTCGCTTCGTCGGTTCTTGGCCGGGTCTGCCCCTACCCCTGGGGAACGGAGCGCCGGCGGCTGTACATGCCCCGGCCGGAATGGGGTCCACGAAGGGTGTCGAAGACGCCGGCCCGCGGTGGTCAATTGCCATACTTACGCACCCGATCGTACCAGGCCCGAACCAGGTTCAATTCCTCTTCCATCTCTGCAATCTCGGGGGGTACGTAGTGGCAAATCTCATAAATTCGGGGGTCCATGGCCCGGAATCGGCGCATTATTCCGTTAAGAAGGCGCCAGCACGAATGCGAAGTCACTCAGGAGCGTCGTCAGGACTTCGTTCAGT
>JAJYVN010000388.1 GCA_021791995.1 Bacillota bacterium | reverse complement strand
AGTTGAATACACTATTCCACAGACCAGAAAACGAATCGACTTTCTCGTGACGGGGCGCACGGCTGCCCAAAGCTCGGTGGTGGTGATTGTAGAACTCAAGCAATGGGCCGATGCGCAGTCCACCAATAAGGATGCAGTGGTCATTACGCGACTCGGCGGAAGGCTGACAGAGACCTATCACCCCTCCTACCAAGCATGGACATACGCAGCGCTCCTTCAGGGATTTAACGAAGCGGTTTACCAAGGTGGAATTCAACTTCGACCTTGCGCTTACCTACACAACTACCCTGAGACCGGCGAAGTGCTCACGGACGAATTCTATTCATCCCACTACGAACGTGCCCCCCTGTTCCTGCGCGGCGAGAAACAGCGTACATGCCTTCGAGAGTTCATTCTCGGTCACATAAGGGCTGGAGACGGCGGAGAGGCGCTCTATACGATTGAGTCTGGGCGGATCCGCCCTTCCAAGAGTCTTGCTGATTCCCTAGTCAGCATGCTCCGGGGGAACGAGGAATTTGTCCTCGTTGATGACCAAAAGCTGGTCTTTGAATCCGCGCTCGCGCATGCAAGAGATGTCCGCCAAAAGGGCAAGCGGGTCATGATTGTCGAGGGAGGGCCCGGCACCGGCAAGTCTGTTGTTGCCGTCAACCTACTCGTATCTCTCATTGCCGAGGGCCTCACCAGCATGTACGTCACCAAGAACGCCGCGCCTCGCGCCGTATACGAAGCCCGGCTCACGAGATCTCAGAAGCGGTCGGAGTACTCGCACCTTTTCACTGGGTCTGGTTCCTTCACTGCAACCGGCAAAGATGCGTTCGATGCACTGGTGGTCGACGAGGCCCACCGGCTCAACGAGAAGTCTGGTCTCTTTGGAAATCAGGGTGAGAACCAAGTCAAGGAGATTATCCAGGCCGCCCGGTTCGCAGTCTTCTTTCTGGACGAGTCTCAGAAAGTCACTCTCAAGGACATCGGCGGCAAGGATGTGATCCACCACTGGGCCCGCGAGTTTGGAGCAACTGTCGATGAGATGCAACTGGATTCGCAATTCAGGTGCAATGGAGCCGAGGCCTATCTGGCGTGGCTGGACCAGATGTTGGGGATTCGCAAGACCTCCAATGAAACGTTCAGCACCACCGAGTTTGACTTCAGGATCGTGGAATCTGCTTCTGAATTGAAGCGCCTGATTGAGTCGCGCAATAGAGAGCGCAACAGGGCTCGCATGGTTGCGGGTTACTGCTGGGAATGGAAGAGCAAGCGAGATCCTTCTGCAATGGACATCGTTTTACCGGACTTCCAAGCCCAGTGGAACCTCACCAAGGATGGGAGTTTGTGGATTGAAGCGCCGCAATCTGTCCGAGAAGTAGGTTGCATTCACACATGCCAAGGTCTTGAGTTGGACTACATCGGCGTCATTATCGGCGAGGATCTAGTGGCGCGGGGCGGTGAAGTGGTGGTTCAGCTCCAGAAGAGGGCGAAGGGGGACCAATCAATCCGCGGCTGGAAGCGGCTTGTCCAAGGTTGCTCAGCAGAGGTGCGAGGCGCTATCGAGGCCACTGTCCGGAACACGTACCGCACCTTGATGACGCGAGGAATGAAGGGGTGTTACGTTTACTGTGTGGACTCCGCTCTTGCGGAACACTTCCGAACCAATCTCTTATGACTTCACCATTTGCCCTGCAGTGAGCCCATGGTCCTCACATCGAACATGCTGCCGCAAACGCAGGGCATTGCCACTCGGGGGGTTGACCTTGGCTGCACGTACTCCCATCCTAGCCCGGCCAGATGGCCCGACGCGGCCGGAATTGCATCCCCAGATTGTCTGATCAACGGACTGGATTCGATCACCCACAATATGCGGGTAATCATCGACTGAGGAGCCTGCCTCCTGAGGATAGGATCATCGGAGGCACGGTGGTTGGGGTTGCCCTGGCTCGCGTGTCGAAGCATATGGCGGCGCTCCATCGGCACTGGACACTTCGAAGAGATGCGCTCGCTGGTCGCTGGCTGACGAGCTAGGTGGGGGACCGCCACGGGGGAACGAGGGAAGTGGCGCGATTTGCGGGGGAAGCGTCGTTTCGATGGGGATGGTCCCGCTGAACCACGTCTGTAGAATGGCGCCTGTGCGTTCCTGAAACTCTGGCCCTTCTTTTCCCGAAACTCTGGCCCCTTCCTTGGGCCGTAGGTGTCGGGTCCGGAACGACGGGCCCTTGAAGTGGAGGACCCGGCCGCGCTCCAGCACCCGGTCCAGGATCGCCTCCGCCAGATCCGCGTCGTGCAGCACGCGTCCCCACTCCTCCACCGGCTTGTTCGTGGTGAACACCATCGGTCGCCGATGAAGATGCCGCTCGTTCACCACTTGGAACAGCACGTTCGCCGCGTCGGGGCCGTACGACAGATACCCCACCTCGTCGACCACCAGCACTCCGGGATGCGTATACGGCACCAAGGTCTCCCGTAGCCGCCCGTCGCGGCTCGCCGAGGAGAGCTCGTCGATGAGGTGGGCCGCCGTCACGAACCGCGCGTCGGAGCCGTGCTGGTC
>JAJYVN010000387.1 GCA_021791995.1 Bacillota bacterium | reverse complement strand
GCGACAATGGGCGCGCCGGCCGGCGGCAGTGTCCCGGCGGCCCTGGCACCCTTGTTCACCCAAGCGGCCGACAAGTACGGCGTCCCTGCCGCGCTGCTGACGGCGGTCGCCCGGCACGAGTCGGGCTTCAATCCCACGGCGGTCAGCACAGCCGGGGCGGAGGGGATGATGCAGATCATGCCGGGGACGGCAGCCGGGCTGGGTGTCACACCCTTCACACCGGCACAGGCCGTCGACGGCGCAGCACGCATCCTGGCCGGCGACCTCGGGCAGTTCCGGTCGGTGCCTCTGGCGCTCGCCGCGTACAACGCCGGTGCCGGCGCGGTCGAAGCCTATGGAGGCGTACCTCCCTATGCCCAGACCCAGGCGTACGTCCAGGACATCATGCGCACATTGGAGGCCTCCTGATGAGCGGCGTCAACGTCTCCTCACTGCTCTCGGCGGTCGTCAGCGCACCCGTTCCTGGCACGAACGACGGGGCCCACACGGGCACCACCTCGCCGGGAGACGGGAGTCCGTTCGAAGTCGCACTGCAGGCCAGCGTGGTGGGCGCCGCACCCGCCGCACCGGGCGGGGCATCCGGCGTCGACGCGCATCGCCCGCAGCCCGGCCGGGGGGTTGACGGCACACGCGCAGCGGGAGGTACAGGCACACCGCTCGGCGCTGCACGGCCATACCGCCGGGACGGCTCGCCGGTGCGGGCAGGCGTGCAGGGCGCGAGGACAGACTCGGCCGCTCGGCCCGCCGCTCCCTCCGCCGTTCCAGCCGTCCCTGCCGCCCTGGCCGCAACCCCGGCCGCAGGGTACGTCGGTGGGGCGAGTGTGGCGAGTGCGGCGGTCGCGGCCACATCGGTGCGGTCGGCCGCGGCCACTTCCGCAGCCGTGCCCGCGGGGCCGAGATCGAGGCCTGCGACGTCGTCGCGGTCCCAGCCCCTGGGGAGAGCAGCGGCGGGCACGGTGGACGCCGGGGGGAGGATGAGGGGCGCCGGTGCCACGCCCGCGGCGGGGACGGGAGGCGGCGCCGCCCTCTCGGGTACGCGGACAGCGGCAGCCGGCCTGTCATCGGCCGAGCCGGCTGCCGGAACCAAGCCCACGACCGCCATTGCCGGCACCGGCAGCGAAGGGAGTGGCACAGCTGCGGGCGCTGGCACCGGAGAGGGCGCAGGCACCGGGGAGGGTGCGGCTACGACACGCCCCGCGTCGATCGGGGTGGCCAGCGGCACGGGTGGTCCACCGCGCGACCCGAGAGCCGGTCTGCCGTTCGAGACAACGGTCCAAGGGGTGAGCCCGGTGTCCGCCCACGGCCGGGCGACCAGCTCGCCGTTGGCGTGGTGGCGAAGCGGCTCGGCTTCGATCTCGACGGCGAGGACCTAACCGTCGTCGAATGTGGTGGGAAGTCAGCGATTCCCTTCTACGCCCGGGTATGTGCTGCTCTCGGGATCGAGTACGCAGTCCTCCACGACGAGGACCTGTATGCAGTGGAGGGGTCCGGGGAAGGTCAAATGCGCACGCGGGCTGAAAACAGCCGCGAAGAGGAGACCAACGCAAAGATTGCGGCCGCCGTAGGGGGCAGCGACCGGATATTCATCCTAGCGCCCAGCCTCGAAGCGACGCTCGGCATCGGGAGGGGCGCGACCGACAAGCCGCGCAGGGTTGCCGAGGCGTTGGACACCCTCGACGAGGGCTCCTTCCCTGCTCCGTTGATCGCGGCGATCCACGCGTTGTTCGCCTGAACAGAGCGGAGGTGGTGAGGGGACCCCGTTCGTCAGTCCAGCATGAGTATCGCCCCTCGCATCCATTGAGCACTTTGCTCCACCAACTTTCGGTTGGGAGCACGATGGAGCCAAGGGGCCGAGGCGACTTCACGGACGGCACCCCTCACTTGCGTCGTGGCCGCCGTGAGCGCTGTCGTATGCCTGTGGCCCTCCCGGCAGTGTTGCCCTGTAGTAAGGAGCGGACTCGGGGTGAGCGGACGAGGTAGTCAGCCAATAGGGGCCAAGTAGCCATTGCAGGCACATGTCGCCCAGTGGTTTTGCGATAGGCCTCAAGTTCCGCGATGACCCGGGCCTCGTCGTGAAGGAGCGCCGCCTGCGCCACTTTGAACTGCGGTTGATCACCTGGTGGCTCCCAGTGCGCAATCTCGGCTCTCATCTGATCCCAATCTTGATCACCCAGCTCGCGCCGTGCCATCCAGAGATTGACCCTCAGCTCATGATGTGAGTGATCCGGCAGCGAAGCGGCTAGGGCAACTTCTGCGATGGATCGAGCCTCCAACCAACGCTTGGCCCTGAGAGCCTCAAAGACGAGGTCCGCTGCTATGTCAGCTACACCAGGATAGTCGCCGATGAAGTGGGTGAGCCATACGATGCCAAGGACGCTACCCAGTCCGTGCAAGAGATCGAGTGCCTCGGTAACGTAGTCTGCGTCGCATCGCAGTAACTCGCCGAGCGCTGGTTTCGGCAGTAAGCCGGGAAGGTGGTCGACATACTGCTGGTCGGCTAGGCTGGAGGCATGGACTAAGACGTGGCGCCGTGCGAACACCTCGC
>JAJYVN010000386.1 GCA_021791995.1 Bacillota bacterium | reverse complement strand
CGTCCGTCAGAAGGGTGGTGACACCGAAGTTGGCCGGGGCCGTCATGGACGCCGCGGATTCGATCTGCACGGTGATCGCGGGCGCGGGAAGCCCGAGTGCGAACGACGGCGCCGATTCAGACGTGGAGCGGGGTGTTGCGGTGCTCGATGAGGAGGCACCCTTCGCAGAGGCCGATACGGCTTTGGGTGGTGGGGGAGAGGAGGTGTCCTTTGGGCTGGCTTGCGATGAACATCCTGATACCAAGGCCAGGAGGGCGATCATCGCAGCCGCCAGTTTCCGATTCCGAGTGTCCATGAAGCTCCCTCCTCGCGGCGCGATCTTACCGACCGATGGTAGCATGCAATCGCCTGCGGTTGCTGACATGGAGCTGACAGAAGGGGGAGCAGTCGTGCACCCGAACCGCAAACGCGGTGCAAAGCGTGACGAGGCCAGCGTAATTTGGTATGACGGAGGCGGCGTTGTGCGCAGCCCTTCGCTGTGGCCTCGATGGCAATGGTCGATGCGGGGCATTGCGTTGGCTCCGATGCTCGGCGCAGAAGAGGAGTGGAACAGGATGACCGATCGGGTGGATGAAGCCCTCAGAGCGGTGGATTACGACAGTTACGTGACGCAGGATGGGGTCACGCTCCCGCAGTCCTCTGCGCCAAGTGTGATTGCGCGCCTTTTACGGCTCTTGGAGATCGAGCCGGGGATGCGCATCTTTGAGGTTGGTACCGGTTCTGGATTTAGCACAGCGCTGCTCTGTGAGTTGGTGGGACCCACCGGACGGATTGTTTCGATGGAGGTGAATCCCGCGCTCAGTCGGCGAGCCGCGGAGCGACTGCACGCAGCCGGACATACACAGGCGGAGCTTGTCACGGGGAATGCGCTGGTAGCCGAACTGGGCACCGGCTTTGATCGCCTCATCGCCTGGGCGACGGCGGACATGGTTCCGGACGGGTGGCGCAGAGCCGTCCAGCCAGGGGGGTGGCTCATGGTGCCGGTGCAGCTACTGCCGCTACGCGGTGCTGCGCCAGTAGTCAAGCTGTCATCCGCCGGTGGTGTCTTGGCCGTGGATGGCTTCTTCCCTGGGGGATTTGTTCCATTGTCGCCGAGTGGGGAATGGCGCCCGGATGGATTGGGAATGTCGGACCTGGATGCCGGTGGGCTGCGTCTTTCCGCGCCGGGATTATTGACTCCAGCGTCGCGTATGCAACTGCAGGGGCTGCTGTCGCACCTCCGTCCATGGCCGTCCCCGCTCAGGGCGGGGGAGTCGGCGGACGACCTCTGGTGGTACCTGGTGGCGCGGTCCTCGCAAGATCTCGTCTCTGGTGTCGTAGCGGGCGAGTCCTGGGGCATGGTTTTTGGTGCGGCCGGGGGAGACGGCATCGCCCTCTTGAACCGTTCCGGGGAGGGTCCCGCAACCCCTTCACTGCACGGTGGGAATGCTGAGTACCGGGAGCGACTTTCCGGTTGGGTGGAGGCATGGCGCTCTCTTGGTCGCCCGGGCTTCAGATCCCTGCGTGGATCCGCTGTTTTGGTATCCAAACAGGGGTGGCGCATTGTCGCGATGATCCGCTGAGAGCGGAGGTTTTAAGGGGGTGATCCTGGTGCAGAATCCGGGGGATACCGGTGGCGAGGGGAAGGCGGCTGCGCGTGGGGAGACGAAGCGACGTGTGCGGGAAATCGCGCGACTCCAGGAGCAATTGTATGCGGATGGTCGCCATGCCCTGCTCGTGGTGCTGCAGGGCATGGACGCGTCGGGGAAGGATGGAACCGTGCGACATGTTTTCAGCGGTGTGAATCCGCAGGGAGTGATCGTGCACTCCTTCAAAGAGCCGACTCCACGCGAGGCGCGGGAGGATTTTCTCTGGAGAGTGCATCAGGCAGTACCACAGAGGGGTGTGATCGGCGTCTTCAATCGCAGCCACTACGAAGACGTGCTGGTGACCCGGGTCCACCGCTTGATCCCCGAAGAGGTGTGGCGGATGCGCTACCGCCAGATCAATGACTTTGAGCGGATGCTGACCGAATCCAACGTACACATCCTGAAGTTCTTTCTGCATATCAGCCGTGAGGAGCAGAAAAAGCGTTTTGATCGGCGCCTGAAAGACCCACGACGCCACTGGAAGTTCTCCGCGTCGGACCTGAAGGAGCGCGAGCACTGGGAGGAGTATCAAAAGGCGTATGCAGATGTTTTGGAGCACTGCTCGACCGAATGGGCTCCGTGGACCGTCGTTCCGGCGGACCATAAGTGGTACCGAAACCTGATTGTGGCGCGCGCGGTAGCGGCGAAAATGGCAGATCTGCATCTGCGCTACCCAGAGAAGACGCCGCCGCCTGACATTACTCGCCGGTGATCGGATGATGAGCCTATGATAAGGGAACGGATGCTCTCGACAGGGCAGGCCGCAAAACGGCTGGGCATCTCTGTCCGCACGATTTACCGCTGGGAGGCGGCCGGCCGACGAGTGCCGATCACTCGTTTGGGCAGTGGGCAGCGTCGATTTTCATCTCGGGATGTCGGTGCTTTACTGCGGTTGACGGCCCACGATCAGGACCGCTGCGCGGTCTACGCCAGGGTTTCCTC
>JAJYVN010000385.1 GCA_021791995.1 Bacillota bacterium | reverse complement strand
CAGGATGGGGCGCGCGCGGGATTGGATCGGTGGGTTGTACCGAATGGTCTCCTTCGTAGTCCCGATTGGTCTGACAGATCGTAAAGGGGATGTGTCGTGATGCGTCTTTCGGTGACGGTATGGAATGAGTTTCGGCATGAGAAGCGAGATTCCCGCATAGCGGCAGTGTACCCAGAGGGGATCCATGGAGCGATCGCTAGCGCCTTGCGAGAGGCTGGACACACAGTACGCACCGCCACCCTTGATGAGCCAGAGCACGGATTGACAGCCGAAGTGCTCGAGCAGACCGATGTACTGACCTGGTGGGGGCACAATGCCCACAAAGAAGTGGCGGATGAGACCGTCGAGCGTATCCATCAGCGGGTGTTAGAGGGCATGGGCTTGATCGTGCTGCACTCGGGCCATTTCTCCAAGATTTTCAAACGCCTGATGGGTGCCTCATGTGCCCTCAAATGGCGGGAGGTTGGTGAGCGAGAGCGCATCTGGGTCGTGGATCCAAGCCATCCGATCGCCCATGGGCTACCAGAACACTTTGAGATCGAACATGAGGAGATGTATGGCGAGCGGTTCGACGTCCCCGCCCCGGACGCGCTTGTGTTCCTGTCATGGTTTCAAGGGGGGGAAGTGTTTCGTAGTGGCTGCTGCTACCGACGCGGCAGCGGCAAGATCTTCTACTTCCGTCCCGGCCATGAAAGCTACCCCACGTACTACCACCCGGAAGTTCGGCGGGTGCTTCAAAACGCTGTTGCTTGGGCAGCCCCCGGCTGCGGGCCGAAGCCGGAGTTTGGCAAGTTCCCGCCACTCGAGTCCATCGGCCGCGCGTGAACTGAACGGTCTGCCCTTGTTCATGTCGAGCTCATCGTGCTCACTCGGACACCATTTTGCGGGGAGGTAGAGAGTCTTGAACCTGATCGTCTTGTGTATCGATAGCTTACGGCAGGACCATGTCGGCGCTTATCATCGGGGCGAACGGGTATTTCCGGCCATCCCGGCCTGCCAGACACCTAACCTGGATGCATTCGCGGCGGGCGCCGTTGCCTTTCGCAACGCGCACCCGAGCAACCTGCCAACGATCCCGATCCGCGCCGAACTGATGACGGGGAATTGCTTACTGCCGAGCCGGATCTGGGAACCACTGCACGCGACGGATCTGCCCATGGCTGAAATCTTAAGGCGAGAGGGCTTCATCTGCGGCCTGATCAGCGATACCTATCACTATCGCGCCCCGGGAATGAACTACCACCGGGGATTTCACGCCTATGAATGGATCCGCGGCCAGGAATACGACCCATACAACAGCGCTCCTACTGGTCGGCGATTGGAGGACTACGTGACTCCCGCCTACAGCCCTGTCTGGCGGGGGCGCGTTGGCCAATATCTTGCCAACACGGACGACTTTCGACGCGACCGGCCGCGTGAGTGGTTTGCGGGCCAGGTTGCCGATCGGGCGGTCCACTGGCTTGAAAAGAATCGCAAGCACAAAAATCTGTTCCTCTGGGTCGACTCCTTTGATCCGCACGAGCCCTGGGATCCGCCCACGCCCTATGACACGTACCGACCGGAGAATTACATTGGCCCCCGTTTGATCATGCCAATGGGTGGCCAGGCCCGCTCCTGGGCGAGTGCCGAGCAAATCGAGCAGATCCGTGGACTGTACGCTGGCGAAGTGGCTTCGGTCGATGGCTCGTTCGGTCCGTTCTTCGAAGCATTGGAGCGCTTGGCTTATTATGAGGACAGCATCGTCTTGGTCTTGGCCGATCATGGCCATCCCCTGGGTGACCATGGCAAATTCCTTAAGGGGGGAGACCGTCTGTACAGCGAATTGCTGAACGTCCCCTTTTTGCTGCGGACGCCCGGCAACCAAAGCGATCGGGTCTCGAATGCCATCGTCGCCTACCCAGACGTGCTTCCGACACTGCTCGACCTACTTGGCTTTCCTGGTTATGCTCAGACGATGACGGGCCGGAGCTTCCGTGGGGTCATCGAGGGCGAAACCGATTCCCACCGCCAAGTGGTCGTATCTGGGTACCATGGAGCCCCAGACCGCTGTGTGCGCGATGCGGAATGGTCTTTCATTCGCCGACCGGAGGGCGAGCCAGACGAACTGTATCACTTGGTGTCGGATCCACACGAGCAGCGCAACGTGATCGACGACCATCCCGACCAGGTGCGCCGCTTGCTCGAGGCGGTTGGACCGCACTTCTTCCATCGGCCCATTCATCAGGTGAAGGGGTTGCAGGGCCGGTGGGAACTTGGATCCGCCAACATTGAGTAAAAAGTCCCCCATGCCGGCTTGGTCGGCACCACACGGCATGAAACGCGTAGAGCGGGGCAAGTCGTCTGCACGGGCGTGACGGAGCGAAGGGCGCAGTTTGCTTGGTGCTCGGAGCCCGTTCAACAGTCTGCCCCCGGTGACCTGCCGAGCACCACGAATTGTTGCCAGCCCTGATACTACACTCGCAGTTGGAGTGACGCGGCCTCTGCCATCCACATGGGTTAGCCATAAGGGATAATAAAATCGAGGGCGGGTTAACCCATGATGTTCCACAGGCCTTGTCGAATGCCCCATCTTCATGAACAATATACTGGTGCAACT
>JAJYVN010000037.1 GCA_021791995.1 Bacillota bacterium | reverse complement strand
TCGATCCGACTCCAGCGCAAAGGGGTCGACTCCTCTTCCGCAAGAGGAACCAAGGGCAACCGGCGCAATCCGGATTGGGGCAGCTCGAACGACGTATGGCTTAAGTTGTCAGGCAAAGCAGGAAGCAGTTGACATCACCGAATGCTTATGGTTGGAGCAGAGTACCATTGAACGCGAGTGCAGGGATTATTCGCCGCACGCGCTGGCGGCTCGCGCTAAGGGCGGGGCTTTTGGTCATAGCGGTTCTGGCCATGCTCTCGGGTGGCGTGTGGTTCACGGCCCGCCAACTCCTGTTTGGGCGACTGTATGAGCGGTTGGAGCAGGCAGCCATCGGATCGAAGGGGAGTGTGCCAACAACACAACCAGAGTATATTCTCATTCCCGCCGTGCCAGGGCACGGCGCCACAGTGAATTCCGTTGCGCTGGATCCGGACCGTGACCACGACAGCGACTTTCAGATCATCACCAGCGCGCAATACGGTGTGTTGGCTGTGCTCTCCGACGGGAACGGCGATGGTGGGGATGTGCTTTGGGCGACATCGGCTGCGGGCGACGTGTCTGCGCTCCGGATCTTTGCGCTGCTTCTGGCTGGGCTCACCCTGGTCGGCGGGTTGCTCTCCGTACCAGTTGGATACCTTCTGGCCGGTCGGGCCTTGCGTCCCGTAGAGCAGGCGATCGAGGAGCGTTCCGCGTTTGTGGCGCTGGCATCGCACCGGCTGCGTACACCGCTTTCGGTCATCCGCACCTCCGCTGAGTTGGCCTTGGCCCGACAGGCCGTGGGACCAGAGGAGGCACTGCGCACCATCGTTGGACAGAGCGAAGAGATGGAGAGTTTGGCGAATCGGCTCACCAATCTGGCGCGTTCAGAGAGCGGACTCCCGATGCGGCGGAGCGCCGTCGACCTCCGGTCCATTGCGGCTCGGGTCTGTACTCTTTTGGCCCCGGCCGCGCTGGCGGGGGATGTGCAGCTTCGTCTGGACGCTCCAGGGGTGGTTTGGGCGGCCGGCATGGAAACCGATATCACCGACGCGCTGAGTTCCGTTGTAGAGAACGCCATCCACTTCAGCCCACGGGGTGGCAGCGTGACGGTGCGGGTGGGGGACGGTCACACGTGGCGACGACTCGAGGTCGTTGATGCGGGGCCAGGGATTGCGGCCGAGGATCTGCCACGGGTAACCGAGCCATTCTATCAAGGTAAGGCGAACGGACGCGGGGGAACAGGTCTCGGCCTTGCCATCGCGTCCGCAGCGATGGCACGACTGCGCGGTCGGCTCGAGATTGTTTCCACCCCAAATGGCGGAACGACGGTTCGCCTTTTGCTCCGATCGGCACGCCCTCACCGTCACCGCGTCCGAGGTGTATGATGCGTTTTGCCGTGCATCGGCACATAAACCCATGATACATATAGGAGAGTCGTGCACTGGTCGGCAACACCAGAGATTTGCCCCGGTTCACCTGGCAGGGAAACAGCTTGGCCAGTGCGAACCGTGTGGCCTATTCTGGGGGTGGTTCATTATGTTACGTCGTTTGGTAGCGGAACCTCCCAGCGCGAGCGGCGTGACCGGGTCGATCCCTGTTCCGGCATCGAAGTATCATGCGCATCGAGCACTTATTCTCGGTTCACTGGCGGAAGGATGCTCCTCGATCAGCGGGCGTACCGGTGCCCTGCATGTGCGCGCCACGCTTGCGGCGCTTCGGCGTCTTGGGACCAGGATCATCAAGGATCCGGACGGTTACCGCGTGTGGGGCGGCCCCTACCGACCGCTGCAGTCGCGCATTGCGGTCGGATCGAGCGGCAGCACCCTGCAGTTTCTCTTGGGCCTCGGCTGTCAGTCTGTTGGACCGGCCTTGGTCTTTGATGGGGAGAAGCTAATTCGCCATCGCCCGATCGGTCCGCTCTTGGATGGGCTCCGGACCATGGGGGTACGTGTCGAGGCAGCCGACGAGCGGCTTCCGGTCACCATTTACCCCGGCCGTCCGACCGGGGGGCGCATCTCGATCCCAGGAACCCTTTCGCAGTGGATCTCCGGCTTACTCCTCCTCGCCCCCTTTGCCTCTGAGGAAACGCTTGTGGAAGTGGCCGGGAGCGTCAATGAGCGCCCCTACCTTGACCTCACCATGGAGATGATGCGCCTTTGGGGCGTGGAGGTGATTGGCGCTCCGGACTATCGATCCTTCCGAGTGCCCGCGGGACAGCGGTATCTACCCGCGAGCTATCGCCTCCCGGCCGACCTCTCCTCGGCGGCCTTCGGGCTGGTAGCCGCTGCGGTCATGCCATCGGACGTAACCTTCCATGGGGTTGAACGACAGACCAACCACCCGGAGCGCAAGATCCTGGAAGTGTTGGCCGAGGCGGGGGTTCCCGTGGAGTTCGATGACGAACACCACAGCCTTCGTATTCACTCGGAGGGACGACCAAACGGTCTGTACATCGACCTGGTCGATGCGCCGGACCTCCTACCGATCCTCGCCGTCTTCGGCGCCATGGCGCGCGGAAAGACAGTTCTCGATCACGTGGCCCATGCGCGGTTGAAGGAATCGGATCGTGTGACGGCCATGTTGCAGTTGCGCAAGATGGGGGTCCAGATCGATGAGGAACACGACCGCCTGGTGATCCACGGCGTCGACCGGCTGCGGCCCGCCGAGGTTTCTTCGTTCGGGGACCACCGGGTGTTGATGGCGTATGCGATCGCGGGCAACCTCACGCAGGGCGGAGCGACCGAGATCTCCTACCCATTGGCCTACCGGATCTCCTATCCGGAGTTTATCGAACAAATGCGGGGGATCGGAATGTCGATCTCCGTGCAGTCAACCGACCAAGGCCAGGGGATCGGGCCATGGGCCAGTCTACCAACGCGGACAGCGCAACCCATTTTGCGCAACATGATGCCACAGGACTGGATGGAGTTGCAACGCGGAAGCGGGCTTTGGCCGGAACGTGTCATTACGGACTACATGGATGATGCCGCGGCCTGGACTCCGGACCGGCCTGCGGTGGTGGACACCAGCGGTATCGAGAATCGCGTCTTCACGTATCGCCAGTTGCAAGAGGCCGTCGATCGCGTCGCGAGCGCCCTGATCGCCCGAGGAGTACGTCCGGGGGAACCGGTCGCTTTCCAATTGCCCAATTGGTGGGAGTTCACGGTGCTGCAACTGGCACTCGTCCGCTGCGGGGCGGTCTCCTGCCCGCTCATGCCGCTTTTTCGCGAGCGGGAACTCTCGTTCATCTTGCGGCAGAGCGGGTGCCGCTTCCTTGTGGTTCCACAGGTCTTTCGCAACCACGATTACGTTGCCATGGCAAAGGGGCTGCAATCTGACATTCCATCCCTGGAGCACATCATCGTCGTGCGCGGCGATCCGGCCGCCGTCGATTCCTTTGAACAACTGTTGAAGGCGAGCCAGGACAGCGCTGACCTCCGCGCACGGCGGCCATCCCCGGATGCCCTGGTTCAGCTCCTATACACATCCGGTACCTCCGGGGAGCCGAAGGGAGTACTTCACACCCACAACACCCTCTTGGCGGGGCTCAAGGCGCACGTTCGCCACTTCCGACTGACCGACCGGGACACCATCTTCATTCCATCACCGGCAGGGCACCAAACCGGTTTCCTCTACGGGTTGTGGTTGGCGATTGTGCTCGGTGCCACCGCGGTCTACCAGGACATCTGGGAGCCCCGGAAGGCACTGCGCACGATGGACGCCTGGCATGTGGCCTTTGTCCAAGCGGCAACCCCGTTTCTCAGTGACCTGACGGAGTCGGCGCGCCAAGTGGGTCGGGGTCCGGCGGGGCTACGCATCTTCGTTGCCACCGGCGCGCCTGTGCCGCGTATCTTGGCGCGCATGGCCAAGGGAGCGCTGCACTGCGACGTGGTGGGAGGATGGGGTACCACGGAGAGTGGGCTTGTTGCCGCTGGTGCACCGGGGGATCCTCCGGACCGACTGTGGCAGACGGACGGACGAGTTCTGGAGGCAATGGCGATGCGTGTGGTGGATGAACAGGGCAGTGATCTCCCTCCAGGTACCGAGGGGCGGTTCCTTGTCCGTACACCCGCCATGTTTGTCGGCTACCTTGGCCATGAGGACTGGTATGCACAGGCCTTTACCGGGGATCGATGGTTTGATACCGGGGATTTGGCCACGCTCGACCCGGACGGATACATGCGCATTACTGGACGCACCAAGGACATCATCAACCGGGGAGGGGAGAAGGTTCCGGCAGCGGAGTTGGAAGAGTGCCTCTACGCGCATCCCGCGGTGGCGGAGGTGGCCGTGGTCGGCATGCCGGATCCACGGCTCGGTGAGCGCGCTTGTGCGTACGTCGTGCTGCGGCCGGGCAGTGAACTCACGTTGTCCGATGTGCAGCACCACTTGAGCGAGATGCGCATGGCTAAACAGTATTGGCCGGAGCGCCTGGAGGTCATCGCCGAGATGCCACGGACGCCCAGCGGCAAGATTCAGAAGTATTTGCTGCGTCGTTGGATTGCAGAACGCTTGATGGCGACCGGTGCAGTCGAGACAGGGGGGGCAGGCGGTTGATCGCCGATGCGGAGTTGCAGCGGTTGCGGCAAGAGATTCGTGCGTTCATGGATACCACGGGCGTACAGTGGGCGACCGAGATCGAGCAGTCGGGCCAGGTCCGTGAGGGCATCTGGCACGAGTTGCGCGATCGCGGCTACCTCCGCCTGCAGCCGCCGGTCGAGTTGGGGGGGAGGGGCCTGTCCCTTCCCCAGTATCTGACCCTGTTGGAAGAGTTCTCGCGCGGGCACGGATCGATTCGGATGATCGTCCACGTGCAGAACGGCATTTGGCGCCCCATGCTGCGCCTGGCGACGCCAGAACAAGTGGACCGATTCATTCGCCCCCAGGTGCGCGGCGATGCAGTGGTGGCCTTTGCCCTGACCGAACCCCACAATGGAACCGGTTCGGACATTCACACCGAAGCCGTGCGCGTCGGTGACGAGTACTTAGTCAGCGGGGAAAAGCATCTGATCACCTTTGGTGGGGTGGCGGACTTTAATTTGCTCTTCTGTCGGCTTGCAGGAACGCAGGGCGCGGACGGCATGATGGCACTGCTTGTACCGCATGATGCCCCTGGGCTCCGGATTGAGCCGATGGCTGAGTCCATGGGGCTGCGTGGCACCGACCACGCCCACCTGCATTTGGAGCACTGCCGTGTGCCGGTAAGCCACCGCCTTGGTGGAGAGGGCGAAGGTCTGGAGGTCGCCCTGCGGGGATTTTTGGATCCCAGCCGGATCTGTGTGGGCATGTCGTGCGTCGGCTTGAGCCAGCGTGCGTTGGAACTGGCGGTGGAGTGGGCCAAGACTCGAATCACCTTCGGCAAGCCGATCGGCGATCGCCAACTGGTACAGTCCCTTCTCGCCGAAGCAGCTACCGATGTTGAGGCGGCGCGCCAGATTGTGCTCTGGGCAGGGCGGGAGTGGGAGAGTCATCCACCGTCCCAGCGTGCGGCAGCGATGGCCAAGCTGTTTGCGCTCGAGTCGCTGCAACGGGTCACCGACCGAGCCCTACAGGTCTTTGGCGGTCTCGGGTACTTCAAAGACCACGAGATCGAACGCATCTACCGCGATGCCCGTGCGCAGCGCTTCGAGGAGGGCACGGCGGAGATCCAAAAAGTGACGATCGCGCGCCAACTATTGGCGGGGGAGTAGCCGTGTATTTCGAGGAGGCAGAGCTGGGCCGCCGCTTTCGCACACCGGGACGCACCGTGACCGAGGCGGAGATCGTAGCCTTCGCCGGAAGCTACGATGCCCAATCGCTGCATCTCGACGCCGACTGGGCCGCGATGGGTCCCTTTGGTGGCCTGATTGCCTCCGGTTTCCATACGCTTTGCCTGGCTTGGTCCCTGTGGCTGCGCACCGGCGCCCTCGAGGGAACGAGTCGGGGTGGGATTGGCATGGACGAGGTCCGCTGGACCAAGCCGGTGCGGCCCGGTGATACATTGACAAGCGAGGTGGAGGTCGTCGATCGCTCCGCGGCCGCCAAGCGGGGGAGGGGACGTGTCGTCCTGCAACACACGGTACGCAACCAACACGGCGAGGTGGTACTCACCTTTCGCGCGCTGGCCTTGATCGCGAGCCGTGGGGAAGCGGACCATGGGTGAGACACCCGGAGTCCGCTTCCCCCGACGATAACCACTAAATATCACCGGCTTGGGCTGTAGCCGAGGGTTATAAAGAGCGCCATGCCGCCTAGCCGTGTGTCCATGCGGCTATGCTGCACGACCACGGGCTGATCGCTCTCCACGCACAGCCCGTACGGCGTCTCCTGAGGAATCGCCAGACCACCGATCTCCCCCGGGCGGTCCAGGCGCAGGTGCAGATCCCGTTCGCCCGGAACCTCGATCGCGTTACTGTGTTGGGGTGCGCGGTCGGCGAAGTAGGCAGTGATGATGAGTTGCGCTGGTACACTGCCTGTATTGAGCACACAGATGGCCTCGTGGCTGTCGAGTCCCGACCCGCCACGGGGCAGATACGCATCGGGAATGATCCAGAGTCGTTCTCCTACAGGGGACATCGCGTCACACTCCCTTGTCGTTCGTTGTGCGAATGGCCGCCACCGCATTCTGATACCGCTGCAGGGCCGCAGATCGGGCGGCTGCATCATGGTGCGGCTCATGGCGCCGGCCAAGATGCACCATCTGGGCGCAGGCCTCAGGGAGGCTCGCCCAGAGTCCCACGCCGGAACCGGCCAGGATCGCGGCACCCAGAGCACCGGCTTCTGGGGTATCCACCTCGACATACGACACACCGAGCAGGTTGGCACGCAGTGTGTTCCATACTGGGTTACGCGATCCGCCCCCGACCAGGCGGAGTTCTCGCACCGTGATGTTGTTCTCCCGAAGAACAGCGAGATTACGGGCTGTCTCCAGGACCATCCCCCGGATCAACGCCGCGGTGATTTGGCCGCGCGAGGTGTCTAGCGTCATCCCGAGGAGCGCCCCCTGGTCTCGTGCGTCCAAATCCGGGGTACCGGAGCCCGACCAGAAGGGGATGGCACACGGTTCCGTCTGTGTCGCCAGGGCATCCTCAGCCTCCCGCACTAAGGCGTCGATGGTGGGGGAGTGCTCGGGGCTCGTGAGGACCGAACGCCACCAAGACAGGAGCGCACCTCCCCCGAAGCCGAAGGCCAGGGTGACCGCGCGCCCCATAACGGGATGCAACCCGAGGCCATATCCAGAGCGCGCCAGTTGGCCCACGGGTCGATCGGCGACCGAAAGGCTGATGCAGTCGACGGTCCCGGTGCTGTGGGCACCAACGCCCGGATCGATCGCTCCCGAGCCGATGAGAGCTGCGGTTTGGTCATGTGCACCCGCGACGACGATGCAGCCGTCCGGCAGGCCAAAAGAGCGCGCACCCGAAGCGCTGACACGGCCAACGGCCTGGCCGCTCGGCACCACCGTTGCGAGACGACCCGTGAGTTCCATCTCGCCCACGGAATCTGGATGCCAGTTTTGGGTATGCCGATCGAGGAGAAAGGTCCGCTGCGCCAGGGAACTAGAGATCGTGGCGGTGCCGGTGAGCGAGTGGAGCAGCAGGTCTTCGAAACAGAGGAAGGCACGCGCTTGCCGATAACGCTCCAAGTCGGTCGCTTGGAGGTACGCGAGTTTTGCCGCTGTGACGATCCAACTGAAGGGAAGTCCGGCCGACTCTTCCCGGTCCGCCCACCCCCGGCTCCGAAGGATCTCGGCACCGACCTGCCCTCTGCGGTCAAAGGTAACAATCGCCTCTCCTGACGGCTTCCCCGCTACGTCCACCGGAGTGAAGGCTTCTCCCTGGCAGGCGACAGCAAGCGCGACCGGGGGTGGGGCAACCGAAACCGCCTCCGCGATCGCCTGCCTGGACGCTTCGAGAACCTGGTTCGGATCGAGCCAGGCCTCGCCCGCGGCGCCGGTGTGGAGCGGATAAGCACGATACGCAGAGGCAAGTGCCCTCCCCTGGGTGTCGAAAACGACCGCCTTCGTCCCGGTGGTTCCAATATCGACCCCTAAAAGCGTGTCGGTCACACCTTCTCACCCCGTGCTCCATCGGATAGTACCAGGGCCCAGACATCGCCCGGACCATGGACCCCAATCGTCTGATCGTTTTCAATGTCGGAACTGCGCGATGGACCAGAGACCAGTGTGACTGCGGTCGGAGGGTGGTTCCCTTTGAGCTGCCCCAGTGCGCCGAATGCTGCATGCAGATTCGGATACACGAGCGCTTCAGGGACGACGAAGAGGACGCGCGTCGGCAAGAGGCTGGCATGCCGGGCTCTGCCCTCACCACTGGAAAGAACGAGTGTGGCCGTCTCGGCGGCCACCGCCGCAACGCTGACCACCCCCACTTCAGCCACCTTGGGGTCCACCGAGTTGCCTCCGACCAACGGCACCCATGGTGGATCGGCAACGGCGGGAGCCCGACCGACGAGTTCTGCGATCTTGACAGGGAGTTCTGAGGGATGTAGCTGGAGGGCGTGTCCTCCAACCGCCTCCCACCGGGCCACAAACGTTGCGACTGGGTCGATGGGGGGTTGCGGGGCACTCGGTTCGATGGGAGGCGGAGTGGGTGCTGCGGTATAAGTCAGTGGTTGGAGCCACGGTACCGCGACAGACACGGGAGCAATGGGACGAAGCGAGCGGGCTCGCGTCCAACGGACGAGGGGTCCCGGCAGGCGCTGAATCCGTCCGCGGCCGAGAAACCATCGTGCGAGACGAAGCGAGGTGGAGAAGCGGCGCGGGTGGGAAGCGACCGCAGAAAAACTCGCGATACCCCTGCGCATCTGCACGGATACGGTATCTTCCCGTGGGTACAGCCCCCTGAGCGCGATCAGTTGATCGTCCAGTCGAATGCCCACCGGGCAAACCTCACGGCAGGCGCCACAGAGGCTCGATGCCCAGGGCAGATCGCGGCCCACAGCCCCTTCTGTGAGGTGCGCCGTCAGGGCGGCGCCGATCGGACCTCCATAGACGGAGCCGTAGGCATGGCCCCCCATCGTGCGGTAGACCGGACAAACATTGAGGCAAGCACCACAGCGAATGCAATACAGAAGTTCCTCGGCGGGGGTGCCGACCAGGCGGCTGCGCCCATTGTTGAGCAGCACGACATGCATGGCTTCCGGCCCGTCCACATCCGCAGCCGCACGCGGTCCGCTCAGCAAGGAAACATAGGTGGTGAGGGCCTGCCCGGTTGCCGACCGCGGCAGCACGGCCAGAACATCCAGCGCGTCAGCCCACGTCGGCACCACCTTCTCTATGCCGACGACGGCGATGTGCAGGCGCGGTAGCGTCGTGCACATCCGTACATTGCCTTCATTGCTGACGATCACAAGTGTTCCGGTCTCAGCGACCAGTAAATTAGCACCGCTAATGCCCGCGTCCGCACGCAAAAAGGCCTGGCGCAGGTGCGCCCGCGCAAAGGCTGCGAGAGCGGGGGTGTCCGATCCCAAATCCCGCCCAGCGACATGGGACAAAAGGCTCCGGATCCGCTCGCGGTTGAGGTGCACCGCAGGGACGATCAGGTGGGAGGGCGGGTCCCCTGCGAGCTGCACGATCCATTCACCGAGGTCGGTCTCAATCACCTCAAGCCCGTCTCGTTCCAATGCCGCGCGCAGCCCAATCTCTTCGGTGGCCATCGACTTGGACTTGACGATGTGACGAGCGTTCGCACGCCTGAGAAGGTCACGGATGGTTGCCACAGCCGCCTGGGCGTCCACCGCGCGATGCACCGTGATCCCGGCCGTTTCTGCCGCGCGCTGAAAGCGGTCGATACTCCCGGACAAATCGGCCACGGCCCGTTGCCGCGCGGCACGGGCGCGAGCCCGCGCGCCGGCGCTGTCGTCCATCGCGGCGAGAGCAGCCACCCGACCGGTGGCTAAGCGCTCGGTAGTCAAGCGGACGGCCCGGCCCAGGGACTCATCGCGGATGGCCTGCTGCGCGCGTTCCCGCACCTCTGGTTGCTCCGCCATCCAGCGTGTCCTCCCCTTTCTCCGGTTGCCAGCGGTCCGCCAGGACCTCCGCGATATGCCGGAAGACCAACGGCATGGCCCGGCGTTCGGCACGACCCTCCAGATGCAGTAGACACCCCATCTCACCGCTGACCACCGTTGTTGCTCCAGCTGCCGCGAGGGCGTCGAGCTTTCGGTCGGCGATGGCAGCAGAGAGCGCCTCCTGGTCGACGGAAAAGACCCCACCGAAGCCGCAGCACTCCTCGCTCCGCTCGAACGGTACGAGCGGACAGCCAGCCGCCTCAAGACAGTGGCGGCTGGTCGGCCCGCAGCCAGCGACCCGCAATGCGTGACAGGAGACATGCAGGGCGGCGGGGGAGGGGAGCTCCGGCCGCCAGGGGATGCGATCCAAGGAGGGCTCAAGGTATGCCGAGAGCTCTACCGTGCGCGCAGCCACCTCTTCAGCGGCTTTGGCATCGGCACTGCCGGCCGGGAAGAAGTGGTGGTAGGTACTGATCATCGTCGCAGAACAGGACCCGGACGGAACCACGATGGTGGCGAAAGGGCGTAGCCGCCGGATGAGGGAGCGTGCCATCCGACGCGCCTCGTCTGGCTGACCGGCGTTCCATGCTGGTTGTCCGCAGCACCCAAAGCGGATCAAGGTCGGGTCGGCACCGGTCCCGCGCACGAGCGCCACGGTTTTCGCGCTGACCTCGGGGGCAAAGGCGTCCCCGAGGCAGGTTGAAAACACGGCGACAGGTCCTTGGTGTACCATCAGCCCTTCCTCCGCTGCGCGAGGTAGTGCTGCAACGGATCCTCCGGCCAGCCTTGGGATCGCCGAAACGCGGCAATGGTTGGGCGCACGTCGGTGAGGAAGGCCTCTCGCAGGATGCTCTGGCTCCGGATGACATCCCCTTGCTGTTCGGCTTCCTCCAATTCCTTCTCGTCAACCAAGACCGCCTTAGCCAACGCCTCGCAGGCCGCCATCGTGGAAAGAATCAGCGCCGGGCCCTTCGCCTCAACGTTCGCGGACTGATCGAGGGCGTAGCTGATGGACTCGAGTCGCCGGCCGTAAAGCCGTTCGCCCTTGACGAGTTCCCGGAAGATTAGGAAGAGACCGTACGGATCAATGCTCCCGCTGATAAGGTCATCATCCGCATACTTGCGGTTGTTCAAGTGGAAGCCGCCGAGGCGACCGGTGTGCTGCAGCATCGCGACGGTGTATTCCACGTTGGCTCCCGGAAGGTGGTGTCCAAGGTCCACGATGACACGGGCCTGGGGGCCGACCTCCTGCGCGGTGAGGATGGCTGCGCCCCAATCAGCGATGTCGGTGTGGTAGAAGGCAGGCTCGAACGGTTTATACTCGAGCAGCATTACACTGCCCGATGGAAGCGCACGCGCGACGGGAAGGAGAACCTCCACCATCGCCGCATGGCGGCGGCGAAAGTCCCCCTGTCCAGGATAGTTCGTCCCGTCCGCAAACCACAGACTGAGGTACGGGGCCTCGAGCCGCCGCTGGATCTCGACACACTCCAAGAGGTGCTCTTGGGCTTTCGCGCGTACCTCTGCCTGGGGGTGGGCCACACTTCCCAAGCGGTAGATTTGGTCCTCAAAGGTATTCGGGTTCACGGCCTCGACCCGAAGTCCCCGGTCCCGCACATAACGGGCGAGACCCGCCCAATCCGGAACGCTATCCCATGGAAAGTGCATCGCAAGGCCAGGGGTCATCCCAAGGCTCGCTTGCACCTCCGCACAGGCGTCGATCCGTCCGAACACGTCCGCCGCCTCATCGCCCATACGAAAGGTGCCGAAGCGGGTACCCATCGGTGAAAAACCCCACGTCGGAAGCGCAATCCGAAAGCGCGAAAGCACATCTGCAGAATCCAGCATGAGAGAGGCCCCCCTATCTCGGAAACGCGGTGGAGACTCCGCCATCCACGGGCAGCATCGCGCCCGTTGTCTTGCTGGCGCGGTCTGAAACTAGAAAACAGGCCGCCTCTGCCACGTCCTCGGGTTGGATGTTCACCTTAAGGATCGTTCGCTCGCGATAGTAGGCGGGAAGGTCGTCGACGGAGATTTGGTAGTTCCGGGCGCGCTCCTCCTTCCATTGAGAGGACCAGATACCCGACCCAGAGATCACCGCATCGGGGTTGATGACGTTCACGCGGACGCCATGTGCCCCGAGCTCCTCAGCGAGGCATCGCGCCAGATGGAGCTCGGCGGCCTTAGCCGCACCGTAAGCGGCGATATTCCGGCCTGCCGAGACGGCGTTCTTACTGGCGATAAACAGAATACTGCCTCCAGTTTCCTGCTCCTGCAGGATGCGCGCACCGTCGCGTGCGGTCAGGAAGTACCCAGTGCCAAGAATCGAGAGCGTGCGCTCCCAATCGGCCAGGGTCGTGGAGGTAAGCGCCTGGGAACTCGCGATACCCGCGTTGGCGACAATAATGTCGATGCCACCGTAGGCGGCGACTGCCGCACCATAAGCAGCCGCGACGGTTTCCTCCTTGGTGACATCCATCGCTGTCGCGATGGCACGCCCCTCCCCGAACTCGGCACAGATCTCGCCTTCGACACGCGCTGCAGCAGCACCATCGATGTCCGCCAGGACCACATGCGCACCACGACGCACCATGGCACGAGCGATGGCGCGTCCAATACCGCCCGCGCCGCCGGTGATGAAGGCGACTTGGTGGGAGAGTTCTCCTTCGCGAGGACGGAGGGTGAGCTTATACCGCTCGAGTGGCCAGTACTGCACATCAAAAGAATCCTGTGCTCCTAGTGGCCGATACTCCGCCCCTGCCCGCCGCAACAGCGAAATGACGGACATCGCGCGATCAAAGAGATCGGCGGTCAGGCGCGCATCGAGAAGCGATCCTCCGGCGGTGACGATCCCAAGGTTCGGAATAAGGATCACCCGTGGTGTTGGTGGGTCTGGCGTCTCATTGTGGTGAGCGCAGGCAGCGAACTCGGCGCTCGTCGCCTCCTCGAATCTCGCCAAGGATTGATCCAGTTCCGTGCGAAGCGCGTCCCATCCGGTGCTCGCCTCTGCCGACAGAATCAAGGGCACACGACCGGTGCGCACGAGATGGTCCGGGCAGGCCGCCCCCTCCCGCGCCATCTCTAAACAGTGGCTGTCTCCAAGAAAGCCGAGCACCGCGTCGCTGGTCTGGAACGAGAGCACTACACGGCCATGGCGCCCGAGTCGCCCTCGGAGCCATGGTGCGATCTGGCGATAGAGGTCCCACCGTTCGTCCGAAGTGCGATGGCTTACGGGCGGCGTCCACGGTCGTGACCGCTTCTGCAGGTAGTGTTCCGCATCCGCAATGGCCTTCTGGGTGCTTGCATAACACGATGCCGCTGTCTCTCCCCAAGTGACGAGCCCGTGTTTCGCCAGGAGCACAACCTCGGCCGTAGGGTGTGCCCGCAAAGCCTCCGCCACCTGCCGCGCGAGCGCGAATCCCGGGCGGCGGTATGGGATCCAGATCGCGCGATCACCATACAGTTCCTTGGCCCACGCCTCCCCCTCGGCCGCCGTGCAGAGGGCGACGATCGCATCGGGGTGGGTATGATCCACATGGAGAGCGGGCAGAAAGGCGTGGAGCAGCGTTTCAATCGAGGGACGAACGCCACCCGGGTGCAGTGCGGCATGCATCAGATAGTCCACCATGGCCTGGTCGTCCATGTCCTGGTATCGTTCCGGTAGCTCCAAGAGGGGCTCGAGGGCAAGGGCCGCAAAGTGCGCGGGGGTCGCGGTTGCGAGGTCCGATCCGCTCCCCTTGACCCACAACACATCGACCGTACGGCCGCGATAATCCGTCGCGCTTCCCTTGGTGGACGTATTGCCGCCGCCCCAGTTACAGACGCTACGGTCTCCTCCGAGAAGGTGCGACCGATACACCAACTGTCCGAGACTATCGTCCGGGACCTGATCCGGATTCCACGATGCAAGCATGCTTACCTGGTTCGTTCTGCGTGGCCGAAGCACCACGCCGTTCGCCCGACCAGGGGTTGCGCTCCTTTCGGCTACTTTACTTGCCCTTGCGAGCAGTTAGCCACAGGCGAACCTCGTCAAGAATCTGCGCTTGTGCAGGATGTTGACGAGGCACCCTCACCCAAGTCGCAGATTTGCGGAAGCAATCGGTTACCACTTGCCTGCATTTCCACAGCATACGGCTCGCTCCTGCCGCAGCGTGGTGGGATCTCACGGGCTTCGATCCGGCCGGGAGATCCAGAGCGAATGGGAGGCACCCGGCCCATGGCGCAATTCCCCAGGCTTACGCCGTGGGGATCCGCCGATCGATGGGTTGCCTCGCGGGCGATTCGATAGCCCGGTTGGATGGTCCCAGTTGGTATTTCAGGGGTGCGGATGGTCGCCCGACGCCTGGTTCGTGGCCTCGTCGGGGTGATCGCGTTTGTCCGTATAGCGGAGTTGGGCCCAGGGGTCCTGCACGCGGACAACGTCATCGGGATGCGGGGTGCTAACCTCGAAGATGCGGCCACCCATCAGACCTGCGGCAATCCGGTGACGCACGCCCGGTCGAATGGCAAAGCTCTCGCCCACATCGGGCGTAATGGGTTCTTCGCCCTCGACTTCGAGGGTGCAGCCAGCGGTCTGGAAGTAGAGGGTCTCGTGCCGCTGCATGTGGTAGTGCATGGACATGGATTCGTTCGGATTGATGTATACGATCTTGGCGATGTAGTACGGCGTCTCCGCGATATAGACTTCGCGTCCCCATGGCTTCTCCGCCACGCGACGAGGCATCGGGTACAGTTGACGCAACGGCATGCGGTCACACCTCTCTCGGGCTTTCGGGTTTCCACTGTCAATATACGTCCCGGGGCGGTGGGGTCGTCAAGGGGAAAAGCGAACGCGCGTGTGCGGCAGTTGGACCGAAGAGACACCGCGCAAGCCTCTCCCTTCGGGCATGGGGATAAAGCAATTCGCTCACTTCTCTCGTTGTGTATGATACGTATCATGCAGGGCATGGGACGCAAGGCATACAAGTACCGTCTCTACCCTACGGAGGATCCGGTGCGCGAACTGGCGCGGACCTTCGGCTGTGTCCGGTAGACGTACAACGGCATGATCGCCCGGCGCACCGAGCCTTGCTTCGAGCGCCATGAGCGCATCGACGACTGGCCAAAACGGACCCGGGACTGCGTTTTACCGCACTGGCTACTAGTACTACACTCGCAGTTGGAGTGACGCAGTCGCTGCCATCCACATGGGTTAGCCATAAGAGATAATAAAATCGAGGGCGGGTTAACCCATGATTTTCCACAGGCCTTGTCGAATGCCCCATCTTCATGAACAATATA
>JAJYVN010000384.1 GCA_021791995.1 Bacillota bacterium | reverse complement strand
GCATAACTGGACCCTCCTCCACCGCCACAGGAGCAGCCACCTTTACAGGTAGTGGCGTAGCCCAAAGCGGCAACACCTTCACCTTCACGAATAGTGGGGGAACGTTGACGAATTTTTCCGTAGGGACGTGGCCGAGCTGGCTGACTCCTACGGTGACCAATCCGACCACGACGCCGGCGCTGGGCGTTGCCGCGTCCGCAATCCCTCTTTCGGCGCTCACGGCCAGCTCCATCACCTTCAACGGTGCGACTGTAAGCCTGGGCGGCAGCGCCAATGCTAACTGGGTGACTACCCCCACCCAGGCCTTTCCGGATTTTGCCAGTTTCGCGCTGGAAAGCGGCTCGGAGACCACATCGATCGGCGAGCTCGAGGATTCAGGGTATTCGTTTAATTCGTTCGACGCGAACGGTGCGGCCGCTCTGCGCGCCTACCCTGGAAATTGTGCGGCCGGGGAGTTTGTCACGAATACGAGCGCGTCCACCGTTGGTGGCGTCACGTGCGCTACGGCTGTGACGAGCATTGGCATGACCGTCCCAAGCGCCTTTGGCATCACCGGCTCGCCCGTGACGGGCACTGGGACCTTCACGTTGGGTTGGACCGGATCTACCAATCTCTTCCTGGGACTCGGGGCTGGGAGCGCGGGGGCGACCGGCCTCTACAACACGATGGTCGGATACGATGCTGGCGAGCTGATCACCACGGCCGGCTCCAACACTTTCGTTGGGGAGGCGGCCGGCAATCAGGATACGACTGGAGGGTCTGACGCCTTTCTGGGCTACTACGCGGGGGAGGCCAACACCGGAGGGACGCAGAACGTCTTCCTGGGCGCGAGTGCCGGCGCCACCAACACGACGGAGAGCGGTAATTCCTACGTCGGATACGAAGCGGGGGAGCAAGCGACCGCCCAAGACGCGGTCGCCGTGGGCGCTCAGGCCGGCGAAGTCTCCAGCGGGCTCAATAATGTTTATCTCGGGTACCAGGCTGGGGAGGCGGCCACGAGCGGAGATGCCAATACGTTTCTAGGTTCGGGAGCCGGGGTCTCAGCCACGACAGCCTCTTCGGCTACGTTGCTCGGGGAGGGGGCAAGTCTTCAAAGCCCTACGGACACCAACGAGATCGCGATCGGCCAAGGAGCAGCGGGGGTGGGGAGCAACACGGCCATCATCGGCAATTCCAGCACCACCAAGCTGTGCATCGCCAGCAGCGCCAATTGTCTTAATGTAGGATCGACCTTCTCTACCTCAAGCCCGTTCGCAAGTGCCACCCTTTCCTCTACAGGCATCTCGGAGAACTATACTTCGGGAGCATCATATGTGGCTTATTTAAATAACTTGATGTATCTGGACAGCGTCAGCAACAACACGTCGCAGGGCGGCTTCATGTTTAGGGGCATCAATCAGGGTGCCTCCTCCTACTCCCCCCTCCTATCGATTAGTGGCGGTACAGGGGATGCGGTGTTCTTGGGATCCGTCACGACTCCGATCGTGCTCTCCGGTGCTGACACGACGATAGCCGTCAGTGCCGGGACGCAAGGCGCTAACTCGTGCTCCACTCCAGCCTCACTCACGATGACAGGGCTCACTACCAGCGGAGCTGGCAGCCATCTGACTTCGGGTTATACCGCTGATCCCGCTGCTCTGACTGGGTGGGGATCGACCGGAGGGATGGTCTTCCACATCTGGCCCAGCGCGGCGAATACGGCTGAGTGGGAGGTCTGCAACCAAACGGCAGCCTCTATTTCGTACGCGGCCATCACTTTCTCGATCGGGGTGCAATGATGGACTGGACAGGGTGGGCCCAAGTTGCGCTGGCAGCCGGCTCGGCTGTTTTTGTCGCGGGGCGCGCGGAGGGGATCCAGGCCGGCGTGAGACGGCTGGTGGAGGGCCACGGGGTACGACTGCGTGAGCATGATGAGCACCTGGCTGCCCATGATCTCGCGATCGCGGCCACAGCCGGAGCGCAGATCCGGGCGCTGACGCCGCAATTGGGAGGGGTTGTGCAGGGCGCAGGTGTAGCCGTGCAGGACCTCGACACAGCCGTGCGCCAGGCGGAGCCGGCCGAGCAAGCTGCAGCCCGGACGGTCACAGATTTCGATGAGTTGATCCGTAGCCCCCAGATCCCAGCGACGTTGATCTCCGTCCAGCACGTCGCCACCAACCTGGACGCCACCACCTCGGACTTCCAGCAGAAGTTCCACCTTTTTCTATACCCCGCGCCGTGCCACACTCTGGGGTGCAAGCTGCGCCGGACGTGGCCCTACATCAAGGGCGCTTATGCTTTCACCGGCAACCAGACAAATAGCACTGGATACACCAACATCCTCTTAGCAGTAAAGAGCCTCACGCCATAGCAGGGAGATGGACCGATGTCGCGACGCACAAAACACGCCGTAAGGCTTATCTGGTGGGGGTAACCGTTTGACCTGGCAAGACAGATCTTCAATCGCATTGAGGGCGCTGGTGGTGGGTTGTTTGCTGTGGATCGGCTTCCATCCCCGGCCCCCAGCCTTCGCGCAGACCATCCAGCAGGAGATGGACCAGACCATGCGGCAGGAGGCGGGTGACGCTCAAGACCTGGCCGGCCGGCGCCGGGAAACAGGCGACATGGAATCGCGGCAGGAGGC
>JAJYVN010000383.1 GCA_021791995.1 Bacillota bacterium | reverse complement strand
CAGGGCGAACATGCCAAGGGGTGTGATCAACCCGCGGATAGGCACATACAAGGCATGGGCAATCCACCGTGGAGCGGCCGGAAGCGCCACCTGCTCACCTCCCAGGGAAACCTCGTCTCGGCCCGCAACCACCGATAGAATTCGCCCACCCAATTCGATCGTCGCACTCTTGGAACTAGGCTGTTGCTCAACCCGCCCGCCCAAAACCGGGATGAGTCGATCAATGTTCACAAAGGTCCAATCACCGATCAGAGCACCTGTGGCACCAATGCTCAGACCATTGAGTTGGATGCGCACAGGCACTCCCACCGGCATAGACCCGGGACCCGTGGGCCGCCCGGCCACAAGGCCCCCTAACTGAAGAGCGATTAATACCGCAGCAAAAATGGCGAATGCTGCGCGCCGCCACGTTCCAGGGGCGATTCCCATGACTTGTCCCAAACATGCCGCCTCCATTTCCCGCGCCGTTACACCCAATGCTCGGTGATTCTCCCATTGATCTGGAACGGTGTCCACGGTATCAGGTTCCAGTGGCGAGAAATGGAGGATTGCGCGGCCGAAAGCCATCGCTTATCGACAGGATCCCGCAGGCAGTCGGTCCACCATCGGCGAACGTCTCCAAAGGGGGCGATGTGAGGGATGGCGAGGTCGCAGGAGTTGTCCATCGGTTTCGTGGGAGCGGGAAATCTTGCCCGATCACTGGCATCTGGACTGGTTGCGGGCGGCCTTGCTGCCGAACACATCTGGGTGACCAACCGAACACGGGGCGAAGCGCTAGACGTCTTCCGCCGGATGGGATGCAGCGTCGCCAACGATCTCGAGACAGTGTGCCGTGCGGCGAACACCATCTTTCTCCTCTTCAAGCCCAAGGATGCAGAGAGTGCGCTCGAGCGGTTGAAGCCACTCATTGATGATCGCCGACTCGTGATCTCGTGTCTCGCGGGCGTTCCGCTCTCCTACATCGAATCGTCCCTCGGCCCGGGCCGACGTGTTGTCCGCGCCATGCCGAACACGAGTAGCACCATCCGTGCTTCCGCCACCACCGTGGCCACGGGCCGTTGGGCCAGCCCCGAGGATCTGCAAAGAGCGAGCGACCTCTTGGAGGCAGTCGGTGAGGTCTGGACGATTCCGGAGGAATGGATGGATGCCGCGACCGCTGTGGCCGGTAGCGGCCCCGCATATGTCTATGTGTTCCTTGAAGCAATGGTCGCAGTTGCCACGGAACTCGGCCTGCCCGCGGAGATTGCGTGGGGCCTTGTCACACAGACCACGGCTGGCGCAGTGCAACTGGCACGGACCAGCCAGGAGACCCCCGCCGTCCTGCGGCAGCGGGTCTCCTCCCCGGGCGGAACCACCGTAGCGGCTCTGGAGATCCTGGAGGAGGAGCACTTTGCGCAAATCCTGAGCCGAGCGATACGCCGTGCCACCGAACGGAGCCGGGAACTCGGCCAACAGTGGCGGTGACGGGAAAACGGAAATCGTTTGCCCCAGGTTGGAGACGGCGGTGCCCTCCCAGGGGCGAGCGGTGGACACCCGTTGACACCACGCAGTCTGCAATGGACCGCGTTCGGTCGATGGATACCTCGAAGTTACACGCTCTGCGCGTCGGATTCCACCGGTTCCGGGTCGATCATTCCACCAGTCGCCGCGCAATAACGTCGACCGTGAGAACGCTCAGGGCCGTCATGTGCTCGACCATGGCCTTCGTTTCGTCCTGGGCGCGCCGGAGGACCTCGGGCAGGATCGACCCCAAGCGCAGTCCCAGGTCCACTGAGAGGGAAACCCCTTCATTGGTGAGGTCGACACGGACCCTCCGCGCGTCCACCACCCCCTCCACGTTGCAGCAGGCCTGACCGACGATCGCGGCAATGGCCGACTCCGAGATGAAGAATCGCCCGAGCGCGCTGAAGGTGGGCCGCACGAGCGACTTCTCCATCGTCTGTTCCTGGCTGCCGGAACGGAGAAAGCGCAATGGATCGACCAGATACCCCGAGAAGCTCTTCTTCACCTCAACTGTTGGAGCGGGGATGACGTGTCGGCCTTCCACGCGTCTGCTCTGACGCGCGCGGTGGATATCCTCGGGGCTGGCAATATCCGCAATCGAGATAACCTTCTCGGGACGCGGTAGGTCAAGGGCATCCACAATGCGTTCCACCATTGAGATACTGGTCCCCAGTACCAAGACACCGGCCGGCCGCTGTCGCTTCAGTGCAGCGCGAACCGTTTCCCGATGCGCAGGGTCAGAGAAGATGGCTCGGCGGACGGCGGCCATCGACGTCTCTTCTTTTTTTGCCGACACACCCGCGATAATGTGATCATCATGGATGAACAGCCCGTCATCCACGATGGTGTCCAGGCCATAGGCGGTGGCGAGTTGCGATGCCCGATAGCTCTTACCCGTACCCGCAGGCCCCACCAAGGCGATCACAATCACCAGCACATCACTGCCCGCCGTCCCTTAAGCACGCAAAGGCGCCTTCTGCGGCCGCGGCAACCGAAGCAATCTCCTCGGGACCATGTGATAGGGACATGAACCCGACCTCAAACTGCGCCGGGGGTAGGTAGACGCCGCGTGCGAGCATCGCGTGAAAGAAGGCGGCGTAAGCCTTCACATCGCTCTGCAG
>JAJYVN010000382.1 GCA_021791995.1 Bacillota bacterium | reverse complement strand
GATGGGCGATCCGCTCGTCGTCTTCTATAACGGTGACGCCCTCGAACGTTCGGGAATCAACGCACCGGTCCTCGAGTGGTCGCTGCAGGATTTCGAGGCCACCTGCCAACAGGTGGCGAACCGGTTGGGGCCCGACATCGTGCCCATCTCTGATGTGACGAACAGCTTCAACCCCGAGCTATTTACGGCCTTTGTTGTGGGCTTTGGCGGCCAAGTCCTTTCGGCCAACAGTCAGACAGCGCTCTTCGCCGGTAGCCAAGCCCTCGACGGCATCCAAGCCCTGGTTTCCCTCCACGCCTTTGAGCCGCTGCGCTCCTCCCCATCGGGCATTACGCTCTTCACCTCCGGTAAGGCCGTGCTGTATTTCGGTCACCTTTCGGACGTTGCGAACCTCGCAACGATGATCGGCGACCTCTTCGCTTGGAATGCGGCCCCCCTTCCCACCTTTCCTGTCGCAGGGGCCGTGGTCCCCATGCAATCCAGTGGAATCGGCATCGGCGTGTGGACTAACCGTGCGGGGACTGCGCTTGACTTTCTAGAATACACCGTGAGCCCGTCTGGTCAGCAGGTGATCGCAAGCGTAGGGCCGGGGGTCCCCGCCCTACCAGCGGTTGCCGCCACTTGGCACCCGCCCAGCCGCCACTTGCTCACGGCAAGCTTCCTTCCACCCGCCTCTGCCCAGATCACCGTCCCGTGGGCACTGGACCAACTCCCCCAGGTAGCGGCGGCCTTGCGCGCCGTCGTGGCTGGCACATCTGTGGCGGATGCCTTCCAAGCTGCGGCCACTGAGGCCAACAACACGCTTCTACGCCTGGGCATTCCCTGAATGCAGGAAGGAAGGCAGCTTCGCCCTCTGGAATCTTACGCTACACGCTTTTTGGAGGAGAGTGTTCACCCTGCGGTGCACGGCTGCAACCGCACTCCGCATTTTGGTGCTCGTCGGAACGCTCGCTCTGGTGGGGTGCGGGCAGGCGTCGAACGGGCCTGTCGGCCTCGCCCAATACGTCAATCCGCTCATCGGCACCTCGAATGGAGGGGATACCTTCCCCGGGGCCGATGTGCCGTTTGGCATGATCCAGTGGAGCCCGGAGACCGGGGCACAACGCACGATCGGCGGCTACACATACAACAACACCCAACTGCGTGGCTTCGCCCTCACGGAATTGAGCGGTGCTGGCTGCTCTGCCTATGGCGATATTCCGATTCTGCCCTTTACCGGTCCGCTCCCCTCCTCGCCCAGTACAGCCACGGTTGCCTTCTCGCACCAAAATGAACGCGCATGGCCTGGCTATTACGGCGTGACCCTTTCCTCTGGGGTGCAGGCCCAACTCACCGTTACTGAGCGTTCTGGGATCGGCACGTTCGCTTACCCCACCAACGGTACGGCAGGGATGCTCTTCAAGGTCAGCGGAAGCGCTAATGGCGTCAGCGCCTCGTCGGTGACAATCGTGAGCAATGATGAGGTGCAGGGAAGCGCCACAAGCGGACACTTCTGCGGAACGGGCGATGTCTATACCGTCTACTTCACGGCCGTTTTCAAGGAGCCCTTTCGGAGCTTCGGCGTCTATGAAGGAGATTTGGCGCAGAGTGGCGCCCGAACGGCAAGTGGCACAAGCGACGGTGCCTACGTCGAATTCGCTCCTGGCACCGATGTGCAAATGAAGGTTGGCATCTCGTTCGTCAGTGCGGCAAATGCTCTTGGCAACATCAAAGCCTCGGATCCCGGATGGAACTTTGCCGCCGTGCGGAACCAGGCCCTGAAGACGTGGAACCAACTGCTCGGCCACATCACGGTCACCGGCGGCACCACCTCCCTGCGCACCGTCTTCTACACCGCCCTCTACCATTCGCTCTTGCAGCCTAATGTCTTCAGCGACGCCAATGGTCAGTACATGGGCTTCGACGATAAGGTGCACACGCTCCCGAAGGGCGAAACGCAGTATGCGAACTTCTCCGGGTGGGACATCTATCGCTCCGAAACGCAACTGCTCTCCCTTCTGGCCCCTCAGGAGACCGGCAATATGATCCAGTCGCTGCTCAATGACGCGGAGCAAGGGGGATGGCTCCCGAAGTGGCCCTTGGCCAATGGCTATACTGGCGTGATGAATGGTGACTCGGCTGATGCGATCATCGCTGACGCCTACAGTTTTGGCGTAACGAATTTTAACACCAAGACGGCCCTCACATACATGCTCAAGGGAGCAACACAAGCGGCCACAAGTGGATACGTGGAGCGCCCCGGCCTTGCCGCCTATCTGGAAGACGGCTTCGAACCAGCACAGGCCGCCAACACGCTCGAGTACAACACCGACGACTTCGCAATCGCGCAATTCGCCAAGGCCCTCGGGAAAACCAAGACATATCAGACCTTCATGCAACGTTCGCAGGGTTGGGTCCACCTCGTGGACCAGGCGACCGGCTTCCTCGAGCCCGCCCTGGCGGACGGCGCATTCCCCTCCGGTTTTGATCCGAACTCCGTCAACGGCTATCGCGAGGGGGATGCCTACCAATACACCTGGGATGTGCCATTCAATCTGAGTAGTCTCTTTGGACTGCTCGGAGGCGACCAAGCCGTGAGCCAGCGCCTCGACAGCTTCTTCACCCAATTGAACGCCGGCCAGACAGCATCCT
>JAJYVN010000381.1 GCA_021791995.1 Bacillota bacterium | reverse complement strand
CGGCTTACACGTTACCAGCTCAGCTCAGTCCTGTCCAGTCCCTCTCAGCGTCCCGCCCGCCCCCGGCTCATGCCCCTCCTTCCATCGCCGCCGACAGGTGTTTGGCGCAGCTTACCGAATACGTACGTTTTCGCCGCCGCCGCCACCACCGCCAGCGACCACCAGACGTGGATCGGTCGATGGATTGGCCGTATAGACGCACGACGTCGATTCATGGGAGCAGGTCTGGATCGCGGACTCGCCTCCCCCGTCAGCGGCGTAGCGAGAGATACCGCCACCCTGATTCACTTCGACGTAGAGCGTGCTGACTCCGGCGGGCGGAACGATGCTCGCCTGCACCTCGGCGCCGAGCCCAGACGACGCCGACGTCGTGCCGCCAAGGCCCGGACCACCGGACGCCCCCACCACCGTGACTCGCAAGAGCTGAGTGCCCGTGGGAATGCTGTAAGAATACTGGCCTGGGCTCGTGAACGAAGTGGTGTCCGCCGCCGCGCCCGCCGCCGCCGCTGGTTCGGCCAAGGAGACCATTCCCACAGCCGGGGCTGCGATCATCATCGCCGCCATCAGGGCCCCTCGCCAGCGTCGGCTGGATGCGCCGACCTTCCCGCTCGCATGAAGATACGTACCCGCCGATCCTTTGGTCTCCCGAATCGCGCGCGTCCGACTGGATCTCGCCCAACGACTCGCCTCTACCCGAAACACCTCCACCGGTCGAACATGCGGAATCCCCGTAGCGCTCAGCGCCAACGATACGGTGGTCTCACGGCACCACGTCTTGAGCACATTCCAGTGCGAACGCTTCATTCCTGCGGGTCAAATTTGCGATCGTGGGGAGCACACGGGGGCGTAACCAGATAGGAGGATGACTAGGACTATCGGTGGGGAAGAGAAAGCTCCTCTCCCTGGCCTGGTATGGGATGAACCGGCTCGGTTGATTGGGCCAGTCAGGGGTGGTGGGTAGGAGGCAGCCGCGTGCCGTGGTCTGGGTCTGGCGGTATTGCCGCCCCCGACCGATGTTCGGTCGCTCCGTTTCGGTCCGGCGCCCTGTCGTGACTACAGTCCACGTGTGCCACCTCCCCCCGCAGAACCGGACGTGCGGATTTCCCGCATCCGGCTCCCCGGCTTCTCGCCCTTACACTTCCGGATGAAGCACGCGCGGGGCCGGCAGATGGAACCACTCCCGTTGGTTGAGCCACTCCCACGTTGCCCGGCTCCTCTGGCTGCGGCGATTGAGCGCCTGGTGCCAGTAGCGGAGGATCTGAGTCCGGACCCCTTCCATCACCGGATAGCTGAGGCGCAGGCCGAAGTACTCGTAAAACCCACGCAACCTGGCCGTGAGGGCCTTTTGCTGCGCACGTGGCGGCAGGTGCATGTTCCGATGGAGCCATGCCTTCGTTTCCATCAGGAAGCGATGCACGCTCTTCTTCGTCGGCCTTCGCACGACCACCATCGTGCCGCCTTTACGGCTGGTGCTCAGGTGATGACTGAATCCAAGGAAGTCGAAGGTCCCGGCCGCACCCTTCCCATAGCGCCAGAACTTGGCGCCGAACGGGACGAGTCGCGTCTTCTCCGGGGCTATCTCCAACCCGAACTTGGTCAGCCGTCCTGGCAGAATCTCCGCAAAGTGCCGCGCGTCTACCTCGCTCTCGAACAGGGCGAGGAAGTCATCGGCGTAGCGAACCAGTTCCGCTTTCCCGTGCATTTCGGGCCGGACCACTTTGTCGAACCACAGGTCGAGCACGTAGTGCAGGTAGATATTCGCCAGCACGGGTGAGAGGGGGCCCCCTTGGAGCGTCCCCCTTGTGGGGCGTGTTGCGATGCCGTTGTCGCAGATCTCCGCCTTCAGCCACTTGCCAATGAGGCGCAAGATCCACGGGTCGCCGACTTTGAGTTCCAGCATGCGCATCAGCCACTCGTGTGAGAGCGCGTCGAAGAAGCCCCGGATGTCGGCCTCGAAGACGTATTGAACCGGACCTCCCCAGACCCCCTCACGTATCCGACGCAGGGCATCGTGCGCGCTTCTCCCGGGGCGGAAACCGAAGGACGAGTCCCGGAAGATCGGCTCGTAAATGGCATTCAGTAGCCTGGCGACCGCCGCCTGAAGCAGGCGATCCTCCACCACCGGGATGCCAAGGGGCCGAAGCTTCTGTGGGTTCCCGGCCTTCGGTATGTACACCCGCCGTACGGGAGGCGCGTCGTAGGCCCGGCGCTTGAGGCGATGCGTAAGGTTCGCCAGGTTGCGCTCCAGGTTCTGGTCATATGCTGCCATGCTGACCCGGTCGACGCCTGGGGCGCCGCGCCGGTTCAGCTCCGCGAAGGTCTCCTTGAGGAACTCCACCGTCAGGTGATGGGCTAGAGCGGTGAACCGCTCGCGCAGTGCCGCCTTGGCCTTTTGGGCGATGCGTTCCAGTCCCGCGTACGTTCGGGTTCCTCCTCTGCGTGAGGGGATCTGCGCGCCTGATCCACGGAAACCGCAGGCGGCCTTCCCCGTGCACGCGGCTTTCCCGCGCTCGGAGTGTAGGGTCGGACCAGCCGAGGCGTTGCCGCCCCTGGGCTGGGACCGCCCGATCCAACCGTGCGTACCCTTTTCGAGTACACGGCTGTCCTCATCCGTTGCCCGCCAGGGGGCGTTTCGGAGTGCG
>JAJYVN010000036.1 GCA_021791995.1 Bacillota bacterium | reverse complement strand
CGGCTCATGCCCCTCCTTCCATCGCCGCCGACAGGTGTTTGGCGCAGCTTACCGAATACGTACGCTCAGCACCGGCGGAATCCCACACAGCCCAGTGCGTGTTCCACAGATCTTGGGCAGCACAATCCCAGGAACAACCGGGGGCACGGTACCGCTCGTTTATCCTGTGGCATAATGAGGGACCAGCCGGGATCCTTGCGCGAACGGTCGGGGGCACGTGGGCACCGTCCTGAAACAGCAGTTACCTACGCTGGTCGTGTTGGAAGGGTGCAGAGCGGGCGATGACTGGCTTAGCGGAACACACCCACCATCATGCGGATCCCGGAGCAGCGGGGCTTTTGGGCGGCGCGTTCTGGATTGCCTTGGGGATCCTTGTCGCAGAGGCAGTGGGCGGCGTCATCTCGCACAGCCTTGCCCTGTTCGGCGACGCTGCCCACATGCTCACCGATGTCCTCTCGCTCGCTCTGGCCTGGTATGCGAGTCGCCTCTCCCAGCGCCCTCCCACACCCCAACGAACCTATGGCTTCCATCGAGCCGGGATCTTAGCCGCCCTCTTTAACGCTGCAGCACTGGGGCTCGTGGCCGTCATCATCATGGTCGAGGCGGCCATCCGCCTTGCACACCCCGTGCCCGTAATCCCGTGGATCATGCTGACCGTCGCGGGCGGCGCCCTTGCGGGCAACCTTGCGATGGGCCTACGCCTTGATCACCATGCACACCGGGAGAACCTGAACATCCGGAGCGCTTGGCTGCATGCGATGGGGGATGCCCTCGCCTCCGCCGGGGTCATCGCCGCGGGCATCTTGGTGATCGGAACACACCACTTCTTCTGGGATGCGCTTGTGAGCATGGGGATCTCGCTCCTTGTCGCCCGAGGGGCATGGGGCATTGTCTCCAAAACCATGAATGTCCTCATGGAGGGAGTGCCAAGAGGGATGGACAGCGGCAAGGTGGCGGCCTTCATCGAGGCCGATGCAGCCGTTCTATCGGTGCATCATGTTCACCTTTGGAGCCTCGATGGGACACGCTGTGCCTTAAGCGGGCATCTGGTGCTGCGGGATGCCCGCGTTTCGGAAACCGAGACGATCATCGCGCGCATCTCGGAGCGATTGGCGGGGATGGGCATCGACCACACGACGCTTCAAGTCGAGACGGCTCTTTGCCCGCAGTGCGATTGCGCCCCGGGTGCAGCGGAATCTACGGCCAAGACTGGCCCGCCGCAGAGAAGCGGATCGTAGGCATGGCGACCACGTCTGACGTGCACCCCCACGGTGCCCTCCGTGAAGAGCCAGGCTCTTGCATCCTTCACGGCGAATCCTTCCCACATCGTTGCATGGTGTGGGGTGGTTCGGTGCGGGGGCGTGTCTGGATCGCGGTGTGGGCTTTGGGAACGAGCCTCCTTATATTGGGCGGATGCGGTCGGGCCACCGATGTATCAACGATAACCCCGTCCGGCTGCCCGTGGTTGAACGCAAAACTACCGACGTCCGAACGGGTGGCCATGCTGCTCCCGCGGATGACGCTTGTCGAGAAGTTGGACCTGATGGGGCTCGCTAACGTCGCCGGATACGAGAACGCCACAACGGCGGTGCCAGCGCTCTGCATCCCGCAGTTCACCCTTAACGACGGCCCTGCAGGGATCATTGCGGGACCACCCAATTCCCATACCCAGCTGCCATCGCCCATCGGTATCGGCGCAAGCTTCGACGTATCCCTGGCGCAGCAGTACGGGGGCGTACTCGGGGCAGAGGCGGCTGCCAAGGGGATCGACGTGGTGCAGGCTCCAGATCTCAACATCGCACGCGTACCCGAAAGCGGGCGAAACTTCGAGACCCTCGGCGAGGACCCCTACCTCACGAGCCAACTCGGCCTTGCGATCGCACGGGGTATTGAGAGCCAGGGTGTAGGATCCATGCCCAAGCACTTCGCGGTATACAATCAGGAGACATACCGCAACACCTCCAATGACGATTCCATCGTCTCGCAGCGCGCGTTGCACGAGATCTACCTGCCGGCCTTTCAGACGCTGGTGGAGCATGGCGACGTCAGCGCCATCATGTGCTCATATGCCGAAATCAACGGGCTTTTTGCCTGTGAAGACCCGCTCTTGCTGACACAAATCTTAGTCGACAGTTGGGGCTTTACGGGCTTCGTTCGTACCGATCTCGGTGCGTCCCACAACACGGTCGACGCATTGAACGCCGGGACGGATCAGCTCAAGCCAGCAGTACCCACCCCCATCACCTCCGCACTCGAGAGCGGCCAGATTTCCACCGCCGAGATCGACAACGCGGTCGGGAAAATTCTGACACAGATGTTCCATCTTGGTGTCTTCAACCGTTCCGCAATCGGCAACGCCAACACGGACGCATCGACTCCCGCCCACGTGGCGTTCGCCGAAACGGCAGCGGAGAAAAGCATTGTCCTCCTGAAGAACGCGAACAACATCCTCCCCTTAAGCGGAGTGCAGTCCATTGCGGTCATCGGTGCCGACGCTGGCGCCGATGCACTCAGTGCCTCCCCCCCGCCGAGTTCGGACCACGTCAGTTCCGATTCGGTGGTGACTCCCTACCAAGGGATCGTCACGCGTGCCGCCAACACTGTCACGGTGACTTACGCCCAAGGGGTTGAGGGGATCACGGAAGGGTCTTCCGTCTCTTCGACGCTTTTGCAGCAGGCGGTCGCCCAGGCGGCTGCCGCACAGGTGGCCGTGGTATTCGTTGGCCTTCCCGAGAGTGAGGGCTCCGATCTTCCGAACCTCTCGCTTCCGGGCGGCCAGGACCAGTTGATCGAGGCGGTAGCAAAAGCCAATCCCCACACGATCGTCGTGATCAACAGCGGCGGCCCTGTTGTCATGCCGTGGCTCGATCAAGTGCAGGCCGTGCTGGAGGCGTGGTATCCCGGCCAGCAGGATGGCAATGCCGTCGCAGCCGTGTTGTTCGGAAACGTCGATCCGTCGGGTAAGCTGCCCATTACCTTCCCAACCAGCACGGCGGAGACACCGGTCTCCACACCTGCCCAGTTCCCGGGAGTGAATGGCGAGGTCCACTACTCCGAGGGGCTCGACGTCGGGTATCGCTGGTACGACCAGGAGGGCGTTACGCCCCTATTTCCATTTGGCTTTGGCCTATCCTACACGACCTTTTCCTTCTCCAACATCCACCTCTCCCAAACTGCCATCACCTCCCTCGGCAGCGCCACGGTCACCGCGACCGTAACCAACACCGGGACGAGATCCGGCGCGGAGGTTGCGCAACTGTATCTGGACGACCCCGCATCGATCGGAGAACCCCCCTTGCAGCTGAAGGGTTTCCAGCGGGTGAGCATCGCGCCCGGATCCTCTGCCGAAGTGAGCTTCACCCTGACCCCCCAGGCTCTTGCATACTGGGACACCGCTTCCAATGCCTGGAACATCGCGGACGGTACCTACCACGTTTGGATCGGAAGCTCCTCGGCCAGCTTGCCGCTCGAGGCGTCCCTCCAGGTTGGATCCACCACCGGAGCAAGGTCCGTACAGATCAAGGCACCGGCCCAGGTCGAGGCGGATCGATCGTTTACCGTGGACGCCACCCTGACGTCGGGAGGAAACCTGTCGCTTGCGAATGTTCGGTTCCAACTGAAGGTGCCATCGGGCTGGACCGTACGTAGTAAGGGTGCCACCACCATCTCCAACGTGGCCCCGAACCGGCAACTGCAGACGGCATGGCAAGTGACACCCCCGACCGATGCCCAGTCCGTGACGGCACTACTCGGGGTTACCGCCATGCTGACGGGGTCCGGGGGTACCACGGACGATGCTGCCTACACACAGGTCTCCGTGGAGCCCGTCGTAACCGTGAGCGCCCAACCCAGCACCTTAGTGATGGCGGGTGGGCAGGGACACCTCAAGCTGCACCTCACCAACACCAGCGGAAGCCGCGTGAACCTCTCTTGGTCCGCTACGGCATCCACTGGGCAGGCACTGAGCATTCATCCCTCGACGGGCTCGGCATCCCTGGGCCCAGGAGCAAACTCGAGCCCTCTTCTCACCATCGGGGGTTCTCCCACCAATGGGAGCGTTGCCATCACGCTAAACGCCAAAGTGGGGTCGCAAACAGTGGATGTGCCCCCACTCGAGATACCGCTTTCGGTCGCTGTGCCGTCTCTCGCTGCAGCATTCAATAACGTGGGAATCACCGCCGATGACGCTCCCACCGTCGGCGACTTTGAAGGAACCGGGACAACCTTTTCGGCCCAGGCCCTACAAAGCCTCGGGCTGGAGCCGGGCGGCACGGTCCACTTCGGAGGATTGACATTCACCTGGCCCAACGCGCCCGCGGGACAGCCTGATAATGTGGTCGCCCAAGGTCAAACGATCGCCCTGTCCGGTCAGGGCTCAAAGCTTGGGTTCCTGGGAGCATCCGACTTCGGCAATGGCTCGGGAACGGGCGTCATCACATACACCGATGGCACCACACAGCCCTTCACCCTTCCGATGACCGATTGGTATGCGACAACGCCCGCTCAGGGGGATCAGGTGGTGGCCATCGCCCCATACCGCAATAGCGCCGCCGGACAGTCCACACACTCCGCCGCCGTCTACTTCACGGAAGTGCCGCTGAATCCGGTCAAAACGGTCTCCTACGTGACCCTCCCAAACCTCGGCCCGGTCGCCGACGGGCAGACGGTGATCCATATCTTCGCCATGGCCATCGGCCATTGACGACAGCACGGCGGTCCTGACCGCCCGGCAGGACACCAACCACCGTATTCCACGCGCAACCCTCGCATCCTGACAGCAGGGAACGGGCCACGCGTGGAAAATGCGTTGAAAGGGCATTACGCCCGCTGGCGGAGGTGGCATCTCGATTCCCACTCCTGATAGCAAATCGAACCGAAACCGATCCCGTCGGGGTGAACGGGCACCCGCCCCGGTCTTGGTGGGTCCGGGGACGCTTCGCCGCATGCTGACCTACCTTGTGCCCATGTGGCCACTGGTCACGGCCACGCTCACCTTGACCCTAGTGACTTCTGCACTCGGTCAAATCCCGCAGTTGGCCAATCGCTACCTCATTGACGAGGTGCTGGTGCCTGGTGACACCAGCACCTCACACAGCAGCACGCTTTTTACCAAATCGTTTACCGTCGTCATCCAGGCGGTGCTGCGCGCAGGCCATTGGTCGCATGGCGCGTTGCCAACCCTCGTGGTTCTCGCTCTGGGCCTATTGGTGCTGCGGCTTGTAACATCAGGGATCGGTTTCGTGCGGAGCTACGCCACGCGCATCCTGGGGCAGCGACTCACCTACGCACTGCGGCGGGATATCTTCCGCAAGGTGCAGTACCTCTCCTCCGATTTTTACATCCACGCCGGTATCGGAGAGATCATGTCTCGGGTGATGAATGACACTAATACGATGCAAAATTTTATCACAAGCAACGTGAATCAGATCCTGGCGCAGATCTTCACATTCGTCACGGGACTCTTCATCATGGAGGCCTTGGATCCGCACCTCACTGACCTACTTCTACTCTTCGGACCACCCATCGCTGGCTGTATCCTGCTCTTTAATGATCGGCTCCGCAACGCCAACCGCTTCATCCGCCGCCAAACGGCCCGACTCACCGCAGCGGTGCACGATGCCCTGGCAGGGTTTATCACCATCAAGACCTTCGGCGTCGAAGAACACGTTATCCAGAGTTTCGAGACGGAGAACCTCGGCCTCTTCGATCGCCAGCTGGCATCCATGCGCCTCCAGGCCGCCTACAACAACACCATGGGCCTCGTCACCGGCAGCTCTGCCGCCTTTTTTCTGATGTATGGTGGCCTCCAGGTCATCAATCACCAGATTTCCCTGGGCACCTACGTTCTGATCAATGGCATGCGCAGTAGCCTCTTCATCCCGTTCACCTCCTTCGCCGGCCTTGCCGCGCAGTACCAGCGGGCGGCCGCAGGCGGGGAGCGCATCTTCGAGTACCTGGACACCCAACCGTCCGTTCAGGATCGCCCAGGTGCCGAGGCGCTCCCCCCGATCCATGGGAATATCGAATTTGACAACGTTGTCTTCTGCTATCCCACGGAGCCCGATACCCCAGAGGATGCACAAACATCTCCGCTCGCATCTCCGCTTGTGAGCAGTCGGCAACACTCTCGGGAAGGCCGCGGAACGCCGGATCGAGGGGTCGATGGTGCCGAGGCCCCCATCACGGATTCCTTGGGGGACTATGCGCCACCGCCCCTTTCGGGCTACGCGGACGAGTTGCTCCAACGTTCCGAGGAGGTTCCGCCACCGCCTGCCATTGACGGGATCTCGTTTCGCATCGCAGCCGGCGAAACCGTCGGGTTGGTGGGCCCAAGCGGTGGGGGCAAGTCGACGATCGCCGGTCTGATCGCGCGCCTATATGATCCAACGAGCGGGCGCATTCGGCTCGATGGCCATGACATCCGTGACGTAACACTGCATTCGCTGCGGAGTCAGATCGCGATTGTGCTGCAAGATGTTTACCTTTTCCGCGCCAGCATCCGCGATAATGTCGCCTTCGGCTTGGATGGCGTTTCCACGGAGGCAGTGGATGACGCCCTTCGGGCGGCCAATGCCCACTTCGTCTGGGACCTCCCGGATGGGCCCGACACCGTTGTGGGCGAGGGTGGTATGCGGCTCTCCGGGGGACAACGGCAGCGGGTCGCCATCGCGCGCGCACTGTTACGCCGCCCTCGGATCCTCATGCTCGACGAGGCGACCAGCGCACAAGACACGCTGAGTGAAAATGCGGTCATGGAAGCTCTCAAGACGCGACGCGGCGAAACGACGATTATTGTGATTGCGCACCGCCTGTCCACGATCACCTACGCGGATCGAATCCTCGTTGTGGATCGCGGACATCTGGCCGAAGAAGGGCGTCATGAGGAATTGCTCGCGGCAGGTGGACTCTATGCGGCCCTTTACGGGGCCCAGGCGCACGGCGGTGGTCCCCACTTATAACGCTGTCCTTGAGACGGTGCGGATCGGGACGGAAGCACGCGCCCGCCCCCAGGGCACATGGGCGCATCATGCCTTCGGGACAGCGTCTGCCGGCGCCCGCAATGCACGGATCCCACACGCGACCTCGCGAACGATCGCCGCCCGCAGACGCTGTTCTTGGGTCGAAGCAACATGAAAGTGCACCACGATGGAAAAAACGGCTGTTCCGATGTCCGTAGCCTCAACGTACCCAGCCACGGATTGTGGGTCGAGCCCCACACTCGAAGCCGCTCGATCAAGCGCGGCTTCCACTGCGGTTAACGCGGCACGCGGGTCGAGGTCCAAAGTCACATCAAACCGCCAGCGGTGCCGGAAGGAACCCGCCCGCGCATGGTTCTGAATGGCGGCAGAAACCATGACCCCATTGGGAATGACCATGGGAACCCCGTCATCCGTTATGCATTTTGTATACATGACATCCATGTCGGTAATGCGGCCGGAATACCCCGGCAGTACTGCTTCGTGCGGAAAGGTGGGCGCGAGCACTGGATACTGCCAAGCAACAATCGTCACATGATCCCCCACATCGAACGGCTTCCAGATGGCCAAAAGGACCCCTGCGAGGAGATTGGAGAGGACCGTCTGGCCTGCCAATCCGAGGATGATCGTTACGGTGGCGCCACCGATGGCCAGATTCTTGACGCCGAGGGTACCGAGCACGACCGCCCCAGTCACGGAGTAGATGGCCAGGCGCACCAATAGACGCATCATGGCCAAGCCGTGCCCGTTATGCTTTCTGGCCGCGATCATTCGTTCAAAAAAGGCGGATAGGATGAGACCATCGATGAGGGCGATACCCGCATCGAGTGGCTTACCCAAATACACGGGCAGGATGTTGAGGTCAAACCACAGGCTGTGGACACCAAGATACAGGGCTACTCCAAGAATGAGGGCAAGTGCCACATAGAAACCACCTGAACGTGATGATCCCCCCGGCATGCATTACCTCCCTACGCCGTTGCACACAAAAAATAGCCCGGCCGGTCAGCGTCATTGGCACGGACTCGACAAAGCGTTGCTGGAAATCCGGATAAGGCGCCCGAGACAGATCCGGCCCGATCTCTAGAGCACAGGGTGGCATCCGAGGACCCGCTTGGCAAGGGGGGAGCTTATCCGAATGCGTTTCCATGTCTCCCCGGCACCATCCGTTGCCACTTTTGCCTGACAAACAGCGCCGGCCGCCGTTCGTGCGGCCTCAATCCGGCGTGCGCCGATCGCGTGCCGTGCCTTTCCGCCTTGCGGAGCAGGAGTCGGCTCCATCGCGCTTGAGCAGAGTCGACAGGCTATTGGGAGTCGCTCTACGGCTCCTTGGGGGCAAGCCGCTTGCGCACTCACGACGGACCAATAACCTGCCCCTTCCAGTGCAGGCCCCAAAAGCAGCCGACCGGAGGGGCATCCGTCGTTCGTCGGACGTTAGCCCCCAGCGTCTCTGGTGAGCCCTCTCGGCTCTCGGCTGCGCCATCCTTTCGGCGGCGGCTTCCGGCTGGGCGGGATACCGGAACGTCCGATGCCACTTCTGTTTCATCTTTCGACCAGCCACCACGTTCGCACCGCCTGTCCGGCCACAATGTGTGCGCTGGAATCGGCTTGGGTAGCCGCGTCCATCCGGCGAGAACCTCTCACCAAAACGCCTACAGTGCGGGCAAGCAGCGATGGTCCAGGCAGGGTTCCGTTCCGCCACGAGGATACCATGACATAGGCCGAGGTGCCGTACATGCTCCAACCATGTACCAGGTCCCCGCGCCCAACGCGGTCGGCGCAACGTGGCATGTAAAGGGTGTAGATTTGTGGCAGGCGCGCGGTAGCCGTAGCAGAGGTCGAGTACTGTCTGCTACTCCGCGTGCGTAACGAGGGGCCGACCTGGGCGGCGCTTAGGAGCCGACATCGATCAAAGGTGGACGGGTTGACACGGATGGGTCGAGATTGTATCGTAGCTTCGGGGTGAACCGCCGCGGCGTCACGGTTGGACCCTCCGTTCTGGATCGGGGACCGGATGTTCAGTCCAGCGGATCTGGAGTTGATTCGCTGGACTGCCAAGCGCTTCGGGGCCCTGGGCCGACGGGAGCTCGCACGGACCATTTGCGAGAACCTGCCCTGGAAGGCTCCGAACGGGCAAGTGCGGATGGACGCGTGTCTACGTCTATTGGAACAACTTGAGGCGGCGGGGACGGTGCAGCTTGCGCCCAAGCGCACGTGTGCGGCACCCCGGCCGGGTCGGCCACGGGCGCAGGCGTTGCCCAGGAATGAGATTGCGGCGACGCTGAGCGAGTTGCGATGCGTGCGGGTAGAGCCGGTGCCTCCCGAAGAGCGGGCCGTGTGGGACGCCACAGTGGCACAGGAGCACCCACTGGGCTTCCGGCAGGCCTTTGGTGCCCACCAGCGGTACTGGATCCGAGGCGAGTTCGGTGGTCAGCCGGTCATCTTGGGAGCGCTGTTGTTCGCCGCGGCGGCGAAGGACGTGGCGGTGCGAGATGCCTGGCTGGGCTGGACGCGACCGCAGCAGCAACGCTTCCGCCAACGGATCGTGGCCAACAGCCGCTTTCTCATTCTCCCCGGCGTGCGGGTACCCCATCTGGCCAGTCACGCTCTGGCCTTGGCCCTACGCCGTCTACCACGCGACTGGCGTGAGCGCTATGGGTTCGAACCGGTCATCGTCGAGACGTTCGTATCGCCGCCATGGCGGGGTACCTGCTACCGGGCGGCGAACTGGGTCCACCTCGGCCAGAGCACCGGCCGCGGACGCCAGGATCGCAACTACGCGGCGGGGGGCACGGTGCGGGAGGTCTTCGCCTACCCGCTGGTGCCCAACTGGCGGGAGGCCCTGGTGGCCGAGTCCTCGTCTTCTGTCCCAGAGGCGGCCGCGACATGGCAGCCAACGGCCCCAGGCACCCCCGTTGGAGGAGGCGAGCCTGTGCTCACCGCTGAGCAAACCCTGAACGAGATGACCGAGGCGCGCATCAAACAACGCTACGAGATGGTGCGGCCCTTTCTGGACGAGAAGCAGCGCCGGCTACTAGCGGGCGCGGAGGCCATCGCCTACGGCTCCGGGGGACTGCGGCGCGTGGCCGCGCTGCTGGGCGTGGGCAAGGACACCGTTGGCCGCGGCATCCATGAACTGCGCCATCCTGAGACCGTCGAGACCGAGGGCGTCCGCAGCAAAGGAGGAGGGCGCAAACCCACCGTCGAGACCGACCCGGAATTGCTGGCCGACCTGGATCACTTGATCTCCCCCACCACTCGTGGACACCCGGAATCCGCCCTCCGCTGGACCTGCAAGAGCACCCGCAAGTTGGCGGCGGAACTCAACGCCCTCAAAGAGGGCCGCTCGGTCAGCTACTTCTTGGTGGCCAAGCTCTTGCACGAGATGGGATACAGCCTGCAGGCACCACGCAAAACGCTTGAGGGTAAGCAACATCCAGACCGCAACGCCCAATTCGAGCACATCAACGCAACGATCGAATACTACCAGGAGCAAGGGCAGCCAGTCATTTCAGTCGACACCAAGAAGAAAGAAATCGTGGGCGACTTCAAGAACGTCGGCCGAGAATGGCAGCTCGAAGGTCAGCCCGAACGCGTACGCACCCACGACTTCCAGCTCAAGGACCTGGGAAAGGTCAGCCCTTACGGCATCTACGACCTGGCCCGCAACGAGGGCTGGGTCAACGTCGGCACCGATCATGATACCGCCACTTTCGCCGTGGCCAGCATTCGCGGTTGGTGGCAGACCACGGGACGGCCAGCGTATCCCCGGGCCACCCATCTCCTGATCACCGCCGACGGCGGCGGCAGCAACAGTGCGCGTTCCCGTCTCTGGAAGGTGGAGTTGCAGAAACTCGCGGATGAGACCGGACTCAGCCTCGCCGTCTGCCACTTCCCGCCCGCTACGAGCAAGTGGAACAAGGTGGAGCATCGGCTATTCGCTCACATCACCCAGAACTGGCGGGGCCGACCCCTGGAGACCCACGAAGTTATCGTTAATCTCATTGCCAACACCACCACCGCAGCTGGCCTCAAGGTCCACTGCCAACTCGACACCACCCCTTATCCGACCGGGGTGGCAGTCCCCGACGCCGACTTGAAGGCGATCCAAATCGAACCATCCGCCTTCCATGGCGAGTGGAACTACATCATCCGCCCACATAACGCGTCCTAACTTATTATCTGTCGGCTCCTTAGTGCGCAACACACGGTCGCCCCGCCTGCTCAGCATGAGCACACGGGGCGATGCGCCCTCGTCTGCGACCCGCCCCGGCAGCTGCTGAACTCCACTATCTGGCAATACCGAGCCGAATCTGGGCTGGTTGTTTATTGCCCTTCGCCCGTTCCACCTTTTTCGGGGCAGGCGTAGCGAATGAAACCATCGTGCTAGTTGATGCCGGAGGCGGGATTCGAACCCGCACGGCCTCACGGCCAGGGGATTTTAAGTCCCCCGTGGCTGCCCTTTCACCACCCCGGCGACACAGAAGGGCAGTCACAGGAGCTTTGTGCCCCCACAACTGCCCTGCCCTCGGAGTATCCTTCTCATTCGCCGGATCACGCGAAGCGAGACCCACGACCGCCCCGTTTACCTTCGGTGTTACGGCGCAGATCACCCAATCGCTCCTCGCTGTCCTTCATAAAGCGCTTTAACTTGTCCTCGAAATTATTCGGGCCACCACCGCGCGGGCGGGGAGCCCCAGGACGCGGTCCACTCGTCGGCCTAGGGCGAGTCGCGCTGGCCCCTTCCTGCGCCTGCCGGATCGAGAGGCCAATCCGTCGGCCCGCAGGGTCAATCGTGAGCACCTTGACCTTCACCTTGTCGGCCTTCTTCAGGTGCTCGTTGATATCCGTCACATAGGTGTCCGCTATCTCCGAGATGTGAACTAAACCTGTCTGTCCGCCGGGAAGCTCGACAAAGGCGCCAAAGTTGGTAATCCCGGTAACGGTTCCCTCAACTACGCTCCCTACAGCCAGCGGCATGAACGGTCAGCGCCTCCTGAATGAGATAGCTTCAAGCGGAGTATACCCCTGCCATTCCGGAGGTGTCAAACAGAAAACCGTCGTCAAAGTCCTGCTCCAATCGTCACTACGCCCCATTGCCTGCGGCGGAGGACTGAATCGGGGCAAGCGGTACCTGCTGTGCCGGCACCATGCCCAGTTCCTGGGCCGCCGCGGCAGAGATGTATGCGCTCGACTGCTCATAGCTGATCTCGTTCTGCAGTCGCTGTTGCTCCGCTTGGAGCTGATGCTGCGTTGATGCGATCTGCGCGTACCGTGCGCGCATTCCGATGTAGGACATCGCGTCTCGCGCGACGACCTGTACGCAGTAGGCGAAAACAATCAGAATCACCAGCGTCTGCATGGGAAGGCGGCCGCGCACCCTCCGTCCGAGCAAAGGACCCGGGACCACCACCGATGGCTCGGAGCTTGGCGCCTTCAACGCGAACCCCACTCCCTCACTCGCCCGGTTCGGTCTCGGCAGCGGACTCGGACAAGCGCAACGGATCGCCGTCCACAACGATCACAACCTCATACCCCTTGGCCTTGGCACGCCCGTACAACGTGGCAACGCTGGTCGGCGCAAGGTCCAGCCGCCGAGCGATCGCTTCCGCGCTCTCGCCCATCTCCTTGAGGACAACCACTTGGCGCTCGCGAAAGCTCAGGCGCTCAACCCCCCGGATCTCGAGCCGCACCACACACGCACACCTTAGGGACAGTTTGAGGACAAAATCCGTACAAGGTCAAGCAGAATTCTCCCCGCTAGCCACTTCTCCTGCTGGCGTGGTCATCGCCGCTGCCGTGGTTGGGACCAGTGGATGCGACGCACGGCCGCCACCGTCCAGCGGCCGACCGAGCGCACCCCAGCGAGAGAGCGTTTCCTGAGGAAACGAAACGGTCGGGCGCCCACGACAACGGCGGCACGGCGTGTGCGCCGCTCCGCGCGGAGGATTCCCGTGATGACCGGAAGCAAAAGGGGACTCGCCAACCAAAAATACAGAGCTAGACCGGTACCCGCGCCCAAAAGTGAGTAGATGCGGACGGAGCCCCAATCCGCGAGCAGTAGCCCAATAACGGCGCCAAGAAGGCACACGCCAGCAAAGAGCACATCGGTGATGCAGCCAAGCCAACGTGCGGGGCGGACCGTGCCGAGCCAGGAGCGATAGGCGTCGGCCACACCGCCTAGCGCAATGCCCGTCAACGTACACATCACGAAGCCAAATACCTGATTCGGCAGTCCTTTTCACCGCCCCAAACCACCCGCGTTAGCGGAAGAGCCTTCCCAACACGTGTCCACGACTGCCCTTCCGGCGGTCGTGCGCGGACGGGTGCGTATCGGTGTAGATCAGGGAATCAACGTGTCCCTCGATTCGAAAGCTTCCCTCGGTCAGATCGAGTTGCTTAATCTGAAGGCCCTGCCCTAACATCGTGAGCACGCCGAGACTGGTCTCTAGCACGACCTGCTGATCATCAAAGGACGCAACGCGCAGAACACCACTGACCGTAGCTTGCTCACGCGATCGAATGGAAACACTGTGCTCAACGGATGTGCCCCGGGCACGATGCGGCGATGCTGCAGTGTTGTCCCCCGGTCCGAAACCCGTCCGCCCGTCGGATGTGGTCATCAACGTGCCGCGAGGGATCCCGTCGCCTTCCGGTGACGGCGCAGTCGCGGCTCCCTCCCTCCGTTTGGGACAGATAGCGTGCGACAGATGCGGCTGTGTCCTGCCACAACGTCGATCTCACCAAACACCTCGGCAAGGCCGCTTGGTGTGTGGGGACGAGCCCCGGTCCCCACCGCACACGGTCACCGACGAAGGATCCCATACACCCTCCGTTCCTTGTTCATCAGCGTATGCGGGAAAAGGGAGATGGGATGCCAGGATGATTCCGGGCACGCGCAGAATTTGTCGGGAGGAGGGAGGGATGATCCCGATGGACCAAGGGTCGATCGGGAACGCTCATGCGACTCGACAAGTTCCTCCAAGTGGCGCGCCTTGTGAAGCGCCGCACCGTGGCCAATGAACTCTGCGACGCGGGCCGCGTCCAACGGAACGGCCAAGTAGCCCGAGCCTCTTCCCCGGTCTCAGCCGGGGACGTGCTCCAACTGGACTATGGACCGCGCACGCTCAAGGTGATCGTCCGCGACGTACCGACCGGCAACATGGACCGGGCACGCGCCACGGAACTCTATGAGATCATCGCGCAGGATCCACGAACACCCGAATAAACCGGTGCAGGCGGCCGTAAGAGCGCGCCTGCACCGATATAAGGCCAGGAAACGGCGGGCGTTCCTCAGCTGATCGACTCGCGGAGCCCCTTCCCCGCTTTGAAGGAAGGCACTCGGCTCGCGGGAATTCGAATCTCCTCGCCCGTTTGCGGATTGCGCCCGACGCGCGGCTTCCGATCACGCACCTCAAAGGTTCCGAAACCGACGAGGCTCACCTTGTCGCCCGTCTTCAGAGCGTCCTCAATGGTTTCGACAAATGCGGAAATCGCCTTCTCTGCCTGGCTCTTCGTGATATTGGCCCGATCGGAAACTGCCGTCACCAGCTCCACCTTGTTCACGACGCGTCTTCCCCCTTTTCTTCTCGCCAGGGACCGCTTCTTAGCGTCGCCCGGCCTTCGACTTTCCCGCGCTCATTCGAGCCCCCAAAGCCTTGTCCCTGCTGGATCGCCGTCCAAAGTGGCCGCGATAGGCCTTTTTTTCAGACGGATGGCTCCTCGGCCTTCACCGATCTCCATAGTTGATCCATTTCTTCCGCTTTCATTCCAGCCAGTTCCCGGCCTTGTCTCCTCGTCTCGTCCTCCATCGCCGCGAACCGACGACGGAACTTCTGATTGGCCCCGAGCATCACAACCTCCACATCCATCCCGAGTAATCGCCCGACACTCACCAGGGAAAACAGGAGGTCGCCCAGTTCCTCCTCGAGGACACTCGCACCCTCCCCGGCTCGCCACGCCGCACGAAACTCCCCCATCTCCTCTTCGACCTTTGGCCATGCCTCCTCAGGGGATGACCAGTCAAAACCCACTTCGGCGGCGCGTTGCCCCAACCGCTGTGCTTCCGCCAACACAGGGAGATCGCGGCGCACCGCATGGAGCCAAGCCTGCCGGACCAGCGGGCGCTCCTGCTCCTTCGTCGCTTGCCAACTTTCCGCCACCTCCTCGGGTGTGAGATCGCGCGCTCCCGGCTCTCGCGCAAACACATGTGGATGACGCCGAATCAGCTTCGCCGCAAGTTCATCCAAGATCTCTACCAGAGTGAAGCTCCCCTCTTCCTCGGCGATCACCCCATGCAGGAGCACCTGCAGCAACAAGTCTCCCAGTTCTTCCGCCAATGCATGCGGATCACCGGTCCTGGCGGCCTCCACCACCTCTCTCGCCTCTTCCAGAGCGTAGGGACAGAGACTCGCATGGGTGGTGTCATGCTGCCCGATTTGCCTGACAAACCGCGACAACCGTTGTTCGTGCCGCCCCAATCCGGCTTGCGCCGGTTGCCCATGGTTCCCTCTCCCCTTGCGGAG
>JAJYVN010000380.1 GCA_021791995.1 Bacillota bacterium | reverse complement strand
ACCGCCAGTTGCGTCATGGCCTTCCAGTCCTTCGAGCCGAGCCCCTGGCACGAGGACCTGCAGCACCATGCCTCATTCCGCCTCCACTGCCTCAGTGAGCGGGCCGGGCCGGCGCCGACTGGCCCAAAGAGGAGGGTGTACCGTTTATTGCACTTCAAGTCGGGCGGTAGAGATTCTGAGTAAACGCCCCTTGCTGTTGACTCGGGTAGCCCAGGTGGCGTCTCAATTGCACCCTCCGGTTCGACTGGGTGCGGCACCTGAGGGCCCTTCTGCAGAGGAAGCACTGTGCGCCTTGGACAGGGCCGGCCTGCACATCGTATGTCAACGCACTGGCGATTGGGGCAGCGCACCTCTTTCTGACTATGAGGGCGGGCTCCAATTATTGCAGGACGAGGAGTTCCGTGTTTGTCTACCTCCTGATCAACGTGCGAGGAGTCTCCGTGAAGTTCACCTGATCGACTGAGATCAAGGGGTTCCGCGACCGATGTATCTGCTACATCGCGGAGGTGTGCATATCGACTGGCCTGGCTGGTTCGCGGCCGTTGGAACAATCGGTGCGACCGTGGTCGCCTTGTGGCAATCGCGCGAGGCCCGCCGAGAGGCGGCTCGCATGCGGGGGTTCGAAGCGTTCGTCCTGTTGGATCCGAGGGTTGCGTGGCAACGACGGCAGCCCGCCGCGTCGTTTCAGCAAGAGTCAGGCAAGGCGGACAGCCGGTCCTTGCTCGAGCGCGAAGTTTCCGTCCTGTTGGACTTTCGACCACATGGGGGCGACAAGGTTCCGCTCTTGACGGAAGAACATTCTACCCGGCTCGACCTTGAGCTCAAAAATCACGGCCGGGGTCCAGCGAACCTTCTCCGTGCAACGGGAGCAGTGCCCCCGGCCACGGTCTCGCAGGCGCCGACGAGTACGGTTCTGGGCCCCGGCGATACCCTGCCGATCGCCGTGGTCGTTGCCGGGCTGGATGTGATCTTTCAGAAGCCATTCGTGTTGGAATTCGGCTACGAAGATGCGTTTGGCAAGGCTCACACCATAGGTCTGCAGTTGCGCTGCGACCGGGTCGCAGACCGGACTGGGCAGGTTGAGGAGGCATGGACCGTACTCCGCTACGTACCCGGCTAGTACACCGCAGGCGGCGCCGCAAGGGGGGATGGTCCCAATCATTATTGGAGGAACAGGCGCGCCACCACATCCGACCGGTTGGCCGACGTGTTGCACTGGAGCCTGTCGACTACGCTGTTGGACGCCGGAATCCTGGGCACCGGGGCTTCGCGGGTGGGGGCGCGCGAGGGTGCCGGAGGGGGTGGTCGGAGGCCGCTGCCGTAGCCCACTGGGCGAGAGGCGGGATCGGCTCCCTGCGAACCGCCTCACCGCCGCCGGCGTGGCAGCACCGTCCGGCGCGGCAAGATCGTACGAGCGGCTGGCGGTGGGTGGCTCTTCGCTTGGCTGCCGCACGATGAGCGCTGGCTGCGTGTTGAGTGACGCGGGAGACGCTCCGCGCCGGGAGCATCGGCGGTGTCGTCAAGGTCAACAGCGGTCCGACGGACGCCCGGCCGGGGAGGCGCACTCTGGGAGGTCGCCACGGCAAGGATCTCCGACGCTGAGGACCCTTCCATCGTGGATGATGTCGCGTTGCGTATCCGCGATCCGGAGGTGGCCGTCTCCCGATCGGCCTGGAGATAGGAGCCTCAGGTTCCGCCGTCTTCGGCCCTGCTCCCGCAGCAGCAGATCGTCGCGAACCCGAACCGTGAGCCTACCTGGGCCCATCCCCCGAGATGTGGCCGTCGGGTGATGACCCTCGTGCGAGCCACCACCAACCGGGTCCATTGCCTTGAACTCAGCGGCGTACATCCAGGGGGTGGTTTCCGCGGACCGCAGCATCACGACCGATCCATTCTTCGTGACGGGCGACTGGCTCCGCTCTGTGCTCACCGTGTGGCGACGTGACGACTGCGTGCTCTGCGGCAAGCCCTTCGAGGTGGGCGAGCGTGTGCGCTGGCTCCACCCCGATTATCCGGGGGCGGGAGCGGGCTACCGAGTTGTTCACGCCGATTGCGTCGATGCGCCTCTGTGGCCGCAGCGTCGTCCAGTGGGACGGCGCGGCCGCTGATCGAGGGGAATAACGCGTGTCGTCGCTGGGGGTGAGTGGGTGCCGATCCTCCGCTTCACGGGGCGGGCGCGCGAGCGCTTGCGCATGTACCACCTCCGCGAGGCTGACGTCGCCGATGCGCTGGCCGACCCGGACCGCAGCTTGCGCGGTGCCTCGGCGCGGCAGTATGCCTTCACCTCCGAGCGTCAGCACGTGTGGCGCCGGCTGGGCGAGCGCTGGCTCAAGGTAACGTTCGTCGAAGGTGTGCGCGTGGTGACCGTTGTCATCGTCGAGATGCTCGCGACCGGCCCGCCCGAGTCGGAGGAGCGCGACCCAGGCCAACAGCTTTCCGACCACTCGCCGCTCCAGGACCCGCAATGGTGATCGCCTGTCACTTCCGCGCCCGGCGCCGATGAGATCTGTGGGGCTCGGAGCGGGCAAGGGACGGCCGATCGCGGTCAGCGGAGGGCGAGGCCGCCGCCATCAGTGGTGTGGGCGACGGTTTACGTGGCGAGCAGCACGCGCGGGGCGGGATTCGTCCGGGATCTGCTGCAAGGTGCGGTGCGGGCTTTCTCGTTACCG
>JAJYVN010000379.1 GCA_021791995.1 Bacillota bacterium | reverse complement strand
CCAGGGTCGCGGCAAGCTCGACCGCCACAAGCTCCGCGCCAAACCCACTCAAAGACATCTATCTCCTTCCGCTCGATCGCCGCTTCCGTTCCCTCCTCACCGAGCCCTTGCCTCACCCCTCCTCCCCGCAGCTCACCGAATAGGTACCATCCAGGGAAGTAGCCGTTTTCGGAGGGGGAGAGGGGACGAAGATGAGGCCGAGGAGGATTCTGATCAGTGCGATGGTAGCGACGGCGGTGGTGGTTTCCAGTGCGACGGGAGTCTTTGCCGCGAGTACGAATCTTGTTGCGAATCCGAATGGCGCGGGAGGCACGGGCTGGCCGGGCGGCTCGGGATCCCCGAACAGTACAGCGGTGGTCCAGGATGGGCAGTGGTGGATCAAGTACTCGCCAACCGCTGGGACATCCGGTGGTGGAGCACCCTACGTCTGGTCTCCGCTCGGCGTGCAGTCCGCGAACACAACCATCACTTGTGCGGGTATGTTCATGGGTAGCGGGACGGTGCAAATGGTTGGGTATGGTGGGGCCAACAACAAGGGGCCGTTTGTGACCCTGTCGTCGACCCCGAAGGAGGTCAGCTTCTCCTTCCCGATCACCCAATCCGGCAAAACGGCGCAGATCCAAGTGCAGGGCATTGTGGGGCAAACGATGATGTTCGATCAGATGGAGTGCGTGGACGGGACAACGACGCCACCTGCGCAACTGGCTGCGGTTGCGGTGTCGGGGTCCTCGAGTACGACGTCCAGCACGGCGTCTTCGGCGACTAGCAAGACCACGACCGCGTCCTCGATGACAGCATCCGCAACCACCACGTCCTCAAACGCCGCTTCGTCGACGACGGCGTCTGCAACAAGTAAGACGTCGACGCTCCCCAAGACGGGGGAAAGCCCGTTACCGACGGTAGCGGCTGGCTTCCTGTTGTTGGGTGGTATCGCAGCGTTGGTCGGTTCCCGCCGGAAGGCACGCGGATCGGGTCGAGCGTGATTGATGGACCGGAGAACAATACCGCAAGGCGGGGCGCCGCTTGGGGCGCCCCGCCTTGCGTCCGTCCTTTGCCCGCTCTCGGCCGATTCCGGGGTGCGTCCCGGGCCTGGTGTTACCGCCATTCCTCCGGACCGGCCTCCCATCGGGCTCCCGGTACCAGAGCGATACGCTGTCGGAAGATCTCGATGCTTGCTATTTCCATCCATGCGGAGAGTATGGCTGTGTCGCTGGTGAATGTACGCTCGGCGGTCCCAGAAACCACAGCTAGGGCCTGTTCGGCGGAGTGGAGGGAAGCGAAAGGCACGATGCATCGCACGGTGCGACCGACAACCGCTGGATGGATCCCGCTGGCCGTGATTGCTTTCCCGGCCACCGTGCGGTATGCGATCCCCAGATTCCGTATGCCGAGGCGCTTTCCACCAAAGATGCGAGCTACTGCCACGCCTGCGCGATACAACTGGGCGGCGGTCAAGGCTTCCAGGCAGCGACGGCCCGCGCTGCCTGGAGGTTCCCCATCGTCATTGGTCCTGGTCTCCGTCGATGGACCTCGCCAAGCATAGGGCACGTGGCGTGCGTCCGGGTGTCTCCTCCGAATGTCCTCGAGCCAGGGGCGCAGATCGTCGGAGGACTCGAGGGATTGTGCGTAGGCGATGAAGCGTGACCGGAGCACCACGAGTTCATCGCTGCCGGCAGATGTCAGGAGACTCTTGCCGTCGGCGCGTGGAACGCCCACGGGGTGTCGGTTCTCATGCACTCCAACCGCCTTCTCTCCGCAGAGGAACTCCATCGTACCATCGGATTGTGGACAGAGGCACGGCATCCATGGTAAGACGCAGGTAAGGCGTGGAGGGGGCTGATCGGTCCATCGGTGATATATACATGCATCATCGCATATGATGCGCTGTACGCATGAAACTGAGTGCATGGGCCAAGGAGCAAGGCATAAGCTATCAAGCCGCGTGGCGAATGTACCGAGATGGCAAGCTGCCGGTGCCAGCAGAGCAACTACCCACAGGAACGATTATCGTGAAGCCTCCCAAAGAGGAGCCCATAGGGGTGGCGGTTTATGCGCGTGTGGCCTCGTCGGATCAGTGCTCTGATCTGGATCGGCAGGTGGCACGCGTCGTCGAGTTCTTGACGCGCAAAGGCTGGTCTGTACTGCGCACGGTCACGGAGGTTGGCTCAGGGCTCAATGGCCCGTGCCCCAAGCTCATGAAGGTGCTCGCGGACCCGTCGATCGCCATTGTGGCTGTCGAGCATCGAGATCGGCTGATGTACTTCGGCTCTGAGTATGTTGAGTCTGCACTTTCTGCCCAGGGCCGCCGCCTTGTTGTGGTCGACCCGGGAGAGACCAAGGACGACCTGGTGCAGGACATGATCGACGTCCTGACCAATGTGTGTGCGCGGCTGTATGGACGACAGTCGGCTCGCAACCGGGCGGAGAAGGCGCTCCAGGCGGCGAGTGAGGCTGATGGTCATGGCGGCATTCCGGTATGAACGAGACCTCTCACCGTGCGGTAGCGGAGCCTTCTCGGGAGGTTGGCGGGAACGGTCCGTTATGCCCTCCATGGGGGGCTGGCCCTGTGCTAGCCCTTGCTGGATACCGGGAGGCCCGCGCCACACGCGGCGGAGCCGAGGTGGTCCCGGGTGGATGGAACGGGCGAAAACAAGGTCGGTCATCGTGGTGGAG
>JAJYVN010000378.1 GCA_021791995.1 Bacillota bacterium | reverse complement strand
CCGCCTTCGGTATTCTTCAGCGGCAGACCGTGCTCTTCGTGGTGATCACCTGCATCGTGATCCTGCTCATTTTGACCTACGGTCGTCGCGTCGCACGCGGCTGGCCCGCCATGTCCATCGCACTCGGCTTGCAACTCGGGGGAGCGCTCGGCAACCTGCTCGATCGACTCATGTATGGGCGAGTGATCGATTTCATTGACATTCATGTCTGGCCGTTTGTCTTCAACATTGCCGACAGCGCCATCGTGGTGGGGGGTATCCTCTTTGCCGTCTTGGTACTGCGCCAGCCGGCCGGCGAGGAGGTTGAACGCAACTGAACACGAAGGCGCGCGCGGACCTTCCGCGTCAGTTGGTTAGTCCTGAGGGTGCACAACGATTAGACCGCTTTGTGGCTGAGGCCCTCGCACCTTGGGGGATTTCGCGTGTTACGGTTCAGCGTGCGATCGCCGCAGGAGGGGTGCTGCTGAATGGGCGCACCGCCTCTGTGTCGCAGCATCTATCCAAGGGCGCGGTTGTGACGATTGCGGCCTTGCCGCACCCGGAGGGTGTGGCATTGGAGCCGCAGGCGATTCCGCTCGCGGTGGTGTATGAAGACGAGGATCTAGTTGTGATCAATAAGCCCCGGGGACTTGTCGTGCATCCGGCGAAGGGAACACCGTCCGGCACGCTTGTCAATGCCCTGCTCTACCGTTATGGGGCGCTGGAGGGGCAGTCGCCGAGCGACAGTAGCGACGAAGATACCGAAGCTGATGTGCGCCCGGGGATCGTCCATCGCCTCGACAAGGATACGACGGGACTGATGGTCATCGCGCGCAGCGAGCGGGCGGGGAGATACCTTCGCGCGCAAATCCTCGCCCGTTCGGTGCATCGGGGTTATCTCGCGGTGGTCCGTGGCCACCCCGCAGGCCAGTTCATGATCGACGCCCCCATCGGACGTTCGCCGGATCATGTGCGGATGGCCGTGACGCCACGCGGACGACCGGCCCGAACCCACGGGAAGTTGCGGTCCTTTTATAGCGGGACTCCGCCGTACAGCCTTGTAGAACTCGATCTTGAGACGGGTCGCACGCACCAGATCCGAGTCCACCTTGCATTTGCTGGCTTTCCCGTGGCGTGCGATCCGCTGTATGGGCAACCGGCGTTGGATCGCGCGGCCCGTCTAACGGCCGGCGGCCAACTCCTTCATGCCTATCGCCTTTCCTTTCGCCACCCGGCCGATGATCGTGTGATGGCGTGCGAAGAGCCTCCCCCGGACGACTTCGCCGCAGCGTTGGACGTGCTCCAAAGGCGTGCACCATCCTAGTTTTCGGCAAGCGCAAAAAGGTGAATTTCCGCCGCCCCCTGCTGCGTAGGCAGCGTAATGGACTCGACCGACTCACCCGCGGGAATCGGTAACGACCGTGCAAAGACGTAGGTGGTAACCGTGGATGGGCCCCCGTCTGTGTTGCGGTAGCCGGTGACGATAGCCTCCGTCTCGCCGGGGGTGAGGCTCGACTGACCGGCATTGAGCGTCCAATCGCTGAAACCGAGCGCGACGTTCTGCGAGGTTCCGTTGGTGTAGTGGATGACGGCGGTGCCGGACGAGGGCCCGTCGGTGGTCGCCCCGAGTACGACCAGTGCGGTTGCGCCGGGGATGGACTGGATGGGAACGGTCTGGCCGTTGGCCGCGATGTTGTCCGGCGCCCCCGCAGCGACGTCCGGCCACTGCAGACTGGCACCATCGATGTGCAGGACTGTGCCTGGAACGACGCCAGCCGCTTGGAGTGCTTCGGCAGAGTAGCTGTTACCACCACCGTCGGCGTTGGCAAGCGCCGGATTCGCGACATCGCTAATGGCGACGTTGTTGAACAAGCTATCGATGGAGTCGACGGGGGTGACGGTCAACATGATTGTTTCGTTGAGGGTGGTCCCGGTGGACAGACGCAGCCCGAGTGGGACCGAGAAGACACCGGTGGCAGTGGACGGGTTGGTGGAGAGGGACAGGGAGATGGCAGCGGTCTGATCGGCTGCCACCGAAAGGTTTCCGGTGGACGTGGATAACTGGATCCCAGACGGGGGAGACGCCGACCAGTCGACGGTTGCGGAACTCGCGGTCAGATTGGTGATGCTGACCGTCACGGTCGTGCTCTGCCCCAGAGACACCACGGGGGTCGCTGGATTGAGCGCAACGGAGGCCGGCGGCATGCCCGTGCCGAAGGAAGGAGGCTCATCGGCCGGGCTCGCGGCCCAGGGGTGCATCGGCGCGGCGCCAAACACGGTGAGGCCGAAGAAGCCAATGAGTGGGTTCACCGTACTCTGGTTGGCAGCGGTGGAGAGTTCGTCGGCGAGCGTGCCCCCCTTTTCGATGGTACCGAGCGGCACCCAGTCCTGGTTATATGCCTTGCCACCGAGCGTTGCCGCGAGGATGTATCCACGATCCGGGCTGGCACCGGCCGCATTGATCTGGAATGTCTTCCCGTTCGGCAAATGGATGGTTGCCGAAGGGAACAATGGGGTGCTCAGCACCAAATCCGCGACGCCTGGGATCTCCGGATACATACCGAGCGCGGACCAGACGTACCAAGAGGACATTGCACCCAAATCATCGTTGCCCGGAAGCCCCCCAGGGTTATCGGTGTACAGTTGGTCTTGGATTTCCCGCACCACGTTTTCGGTCTGATACGGTTCTCCGAGAAA
>JAJYVN010000377.1 GCA_021791995.1 Bacillota bacterium | reverse complement strand
TCATCGCTTTGCCACCGCCAACGGTACTCCGCTTCGCGGAGGTCGATATCCCGATCCGTTTCGCGGTGACAGGCACCACCGTCGTCCAAGACCTGACACGGCAGGCATGGGAAAGCGTCCAAGCCGTGCATGGCCGATTCCTGCAATGGTGCCGGGCCACTATTTACTATGAACTCACTGTGTTGGGTTGGACACCGACCATCGAGCCCTTGGTGCCGTATCGATGTGTTACATGATGGACCAACTGCGAGTGTAGTACTAGGTCAGGGGTAATGCCGGAAACGGGAAGGCGGTCGCAGTCCCATCGGGTTGTGGTACCATGCCAAGGGGGGGTCGGAATGCGGGTCATTTCCATTCGTCCTCGCGGATACTGCTACGGTGTGGTGGATGCCCTTGCGCTGGCGCAGCGTGTCGCGCGTGATCCCAACGTGCCGCGCCCCATTCACGTTCTGGGCATGATCGTGCACAACCGCTACGTGGTGGATGATCTCGAGCGGCTCGGCATTGTCACGCTGGACGGCGAGGATCGCGACGCGTTGTTGGAACAGATCCAAGCGGGCACCGTTGTGTTCACGGCTCACGGGGTGTCTCCGCAGGTCAAGGAACGGGCGCGGGCAAAGGGTCTCTGTGTCTTTGACGCAACATGTCCGGATGTTACTCGGACGCATCAGATTGTTGCCGAGCGTGCGGCGAATGGGTATGAAATCATTTACATCGGCAAAAAGGGTCACCCTGAACCTCAGGGTGCCATAGGGCAAGCCCCGGGACATGTCCACCTCGTGGAACAGAGGGAGGATCTTGACGCGCTTGACTTGCCTCCTGGGCCGGTGGCCATCGTCACGCAGACAACACTGTCTCAGTGGGATACGCAGGACCTGATCGATGCTTGCCTACGTCGTTTTCCTGAAGCAGAGGTCTTCAATGAGATCTGTTTGGCCACGCAGGATCGACAACAGGCTGTTGCGGAACAGGCGGGAGATGCGGATTTGGTATTGGTGGTGGGGGATGAACGCAGCAATAACACCAACCGCCTTGTGCAGGTTGCGCGTGAAATCGCTGGACGACCCGCCTATCGCATTGACACCGTTGCCGACATTGAGCGCGAGTGGCTGCGTGGTGTGCAGACGGTCGCGGTCACTGCAGGCTCGTCCACTCCCACCCAGCTGGTCAATCAGGTGATTCGCTACCTGCAGGAGCTTGACGGCGATCCCACAAGCGCGCTGCCGCCAAGTCCGGTTCAGGTGCGGCTACCCGGCGCGCGATCAGCGGGATGAATAGCGTCGCCGCATCTTGCGTCGGGAGCGATGCCGTTGCTATACTGAGCAACGGCAGGCGGGCGTGGCGGAACGGCAGACGCGCCAGCCTTAGGAGCTGGTGGGCGGTGCCCATGAGAGTTCGAGTCTCTCCGCCCGCACCAGTTCGATTGACGCGGGAGTAGCTCAGGGGTAGAGCATTTGCTTGCCATGCAAAGGGTCGCGGGTTCAAATCCCGTCTCCCGCTCCAAGAAAGCATAGAGCTCCAGCGGTTTCCGATGGGAACGCTGGGGCTCTTTGGTGTTTGACCACACCGCCGCGCCGCCCACGGCATTACTCCAACGCGGTCCCCTCCAGCACTGGCAAGTTATCCATGAAACCAGCCGGTGACGCCGATCGGAAACAATGAGGAGCATCTCCTCCTTATGCCTCGCCTCGTCTTTATCGAGGGTAGATACTGCACGCTAACCCGAAGTTCCTGACCTCCACAGCGTCGCAAGCGTTGAGCAGCAAAGAATGCGGCAATTTCATGACCGGGGTTTTCTGTGTACGCTGTATTGCCTTTAGGTGACACCCGCATCTGGAGCTCTGGGCCGTACCGACCAACAATGTCGAGGGTCGGGCCAACGGGTTCCTCTTCCAAGAGAGCCAATAAGGGGCGAACCCGAGACGTCATCGGCATCTCACCTCCGTTCGTCACATATCGGCCCCTGACACACTCAGCAGCATGACCCCGGAGAGTCGAGTGCTGCCGGTGCGTGGGTGGGTGCTCGAGGCGGGCAACGTAACTCCTGCTCCTCAATTCGGGTGTCGTGGGTGCATTAGGAGAAGGCCTTACCCACTGCTGGCGGCATCCTGGTTGGGAAAGGGTAGGAGCCCGACAGAATGGGGGCGGCGTAGCGGGGATGGGCCCGGAAGGGTTGAGGTGCATAGTTCGGCCTGCACGAGGTGGTTACAGCAGGCCGACGTTCAGGGGGGCGCTTGCGTCGTCGTTTGGAGCCGCGACCTTGGGCGATGTCCTAGTGCTGCCGGTGTTGCCCGCTAACTGCTCCTGCTCCCCTGAAATACCCGCTGCGGGATACCACAGGTAGCACATAGGTCCGCATATGACGTGCAAGAAGCGTGGAAGGGAGGGGGGCTGCGATCCGATTTCACGCTGCGTGGCGACGGCGCGCCGGCATGGGGGACTCACGCGTAATGCGACGAATGAGGCCGTTGGTGCCAAAGGTAATTGAGAATTTCCGGGGTAGAGGGTAAACCGAAGACAAACACACAGAGACCCCTCCGTGGTCTGGGAAACGCCCTGGAAAGCGCCAGGCCAAGCAGGGTCTCTGCCGCAATTGGTGATTGCAATGGTCATGGTAGCTTGGCCGGTGATCAACATCAAGGAGTGGATCGATAAGCTGGACGCTTGGCTGAAGGAATGGCCCA
>JAJYVN010000376.1 GCA_021791995.1 Bacillota bacterium | reverse complement strand
TGGGGTACCGGTGGCATTGGTCTGTGGAACGAGGGGGGAGCAAGGGCGGAACATGGGCAACCCCACGTTCGCTACGCGAGAGAGCCTGCCGCACATACGCGTCGAGGAACTACGACGCGCGTGTGCCGCACTCGGTATCGACCGACTGCACCTCCTCGGCGTGTGGGATAAGACCACGGAGTTTTCTAATCCCGAGGTCCTTGCCGGACGAATCGCTTCGGTGCTCAAAGAGGAACAGCCGTCGGTTGTCATCACCCACCACCCTGAGCATGGAGGCCATCCCGATCACTGCGCCATTGGACAGGCGACCATTCGCGCGATATGTAACTTGCCGGTGGCAGAGCGCCCAAGGGTCCATTGTTTGATCTCTCCGCGGGCAGCCGAGAAGGCCAATATTCCGCTTCAGTCGGTGGACATTACCTTGGTCCGGGAGATGAAGGAGAAGGCTGTGGCAGCGCACCGCTCCCAGAGTGAGCCTATGCGCGCACGTGCCGAGGAGAACCCGGAGGAGCGGAAGCGCCGCGAGGAGTTCATGAACCGTGAGCGCTACATGGTGTATGAGGTATGAAGAGCCAACGGACCTGGCCAAGGCACGATGAACGTTGAGCGGTCCAAGGGATCCGGACCGGCAAGCGCCGGCGTATACACTCGCCGGGTGGCAATCGCTGCACCGCACGGCACGGGTGCTCCTGCTTGCGCGCTTGGTGCGCAGCATTGGCCAGGGCGCCCTGGTGGTGGACTTCATCCTCTACCTGCGGGCCTTGCACTGGTCGGCCGTCGCGACGGGAGAACTCGTGGCCGTGGCGGGGATCATCTCTACCGCCATCATGCTCGCAAGTGGTGTACTCAGTGACCGTTTTGGCCGGCGCCCGTTTCTTGTGGGATACCAACTGGTGACTGTCGTCGGTTCCATCGCGATGGTGCTACACCCACACGCTTGGGTGTTGATCGTCGTATCCGTGCTCTTGGGATACGGTAGGGGAGCCAATGGCTCTGCGGGAGCCTTTGGGCCCGTCGAGCAGGCGTGGTTAGCCCAGGCCGTGGACCGACAAAAACGCGGCCAGGTGTTTAGCATCAACGGTGCCCTCGGGTTCTGGGGCATGGGCCTTGGCGCCCTGATCGGCTCTGCGGTACCGTGGTTTCAACACTTTTTGCCAGGGAACGCCGCCTATCAGCCCCTGTTCGTTCTCTCGTTCGTGATTGCTGTGATCAATACGGCGCAGGTACTGTCCATCCGGGGTGCAGACCTTCCACCGCGCACGGCTGAGTCAACCGCCATGCGTACCAACGAGCCCGTTTCCACCGCGCCGGCAGACGCGTCTGTGCGCCGACGGGAGAATGTTGCGATGACGCTGCTCACCACGGTCAACTCGGTCAATGCGCTCGGCATTGGGCTCTTCAGCCCACTTTTGCCATACTGGCTCAGTGTGCGCTTCGGAGTGGGCAATGGAGCCATCGGTTCGGTGTATGGGATCACGTTTCTCCTCACCGGCGTGGCCTCCATTGCCACAGGGGAGCTCACCACCAAGATCGGACTGGTGCGATCCGTGGTTTGGGTCCGCCTGGGAGGCGTGCTGACACTCGCGGTCATGCCGCTGGTGCCAAGTTTCGGGTGGGTTGCGGTGCTGTATGTGGTGCGTTCCCTCTTAAACCGCGGCACGGCCGGGGTTCGCCAAGCGTTCGGCGTCGGGTTGGTCCGCGACGAGCGCAAGGGGCTGGCCAGTAGCTTGAATGGTCTTTCGATGCGTCTGCCGTCCGCCATTGGTCCCGCCATCACGGGGTGGCTGATCGATAACGGTTCTCTGGATCTTCCTTTCTATTTGGCTGCTGGATTGCAGCTTCTCTATCTCGTGCTCTTTGGTACGCTCATGCGCCCATATGAGTCGGCGCCGGAGGCTTCCGGAACCTGATCCCAGGAGGTGTAACGAAGGCCCGATGCGAATGGGAGAGGAGACCGCCGGGACGGTTGCGGGGGGATCGCTATGCTGCAGCGGTACCTTGGCGTCATGATGGCGATCGGTTTGACAGCCCTAGCCATCGTTTTGCTGCTTGTCTTGGTCTGGATTCCCCATTCCCACAACGGAGCATCCGACGCCGCCGTGACACAGGGTCTCAACCGAGCCTCCGTTGCCGCGGAAGACGTGGAACAAACGTTCGAAGCGTCCACGGGCCTTTTTTGCCCGCCCAGCGGTACGTGCTGGTGGTGGACCGCAAACGACCTGACCGCCTTGGCCGATTATGGTCGGCTCAGCGGCACGACTTCGTTCGCCTCCCTCATTGCCACCACATACAGCAAGGCTGGTCTCGAGGGACCATCCGAGGCAAACATCGGTCCGTTCCTTGACACATGGAACGATGACGACGGTTGGTGGGGACTGGCATGGGTTTCGGCGTACCGCTATGTGAGCCCGCTCAATCCTGTCCAGGCGGACCATTATCTGCAATTAGCAGAGAATATCTTTGCATACATGGCAAGTCAGTGGAATACCACCAGTTGTGGCGGGGGACTCTGGCAGAATCAGAAAACCGATCACACCAAGGATGCCATCGCCAACGAGCTATTTCTGAGTCTTGCGGCACAGTTGTATCAGGTGACCGGCACCAGTTCGTACCTGACCTGGGCGCAACGCGAGTGGACGTGGTTTGAGGGGTCCGGGCTGATCGGCTCGAACCACCTGGTGGACGACCA
>JAJYVN010000375.1:1179-2714 GCA_021791995.1 Bacillota bacterium | reverse complement strand
TGCGTTCCTCGATGGTCGAGGTTCTCAGGACGGACTATGTTCGAACCGCGTTCGCCAAGGGCGCGGGACTGACGCGGGTGATCGTCCGGCACGCGTTACGGAACGCACTTCTTCCTGTGATCACGGTCTGGGCCTTCGACTTGGGGTATCTCCTCTCGGGAACGGTCGTGGTCGAGTCGATCTTCGCTTGGCCGGGGCTTGGGCGGCTCTTCTTCGACGCGATCTCGGATCGCGACTATCCGGTGATGCTGGGCATGGCAACCCTGGTGGCGGTGTGCATCGTGCTGGTGAATATCGTCGCGGACGTCGCGTATGCGTTGAGCGACCCACGGGTGCACTTCGAGTGAGCCTCGGCGCGTCCGAGACCGCCAGCAGCGACGCTGGCGCTCGAAGGCCCGCGCGCGGGATCCTCGGTGCGATGGTGCGTGCCCGCAACCTGGCGTCCAGGAATCCGGTGGGCGTAGCGGCGCTACTCGTGCTGGTCGCCGTGTTCATCCTGTGTTTCGGTGCCCCGTGGTTCACTCCGTACAATCCGAACAACCCGAACCTGAACGCCATCCTGCAACCGCCGAGTCCAGCGCACTGGATGGGAACGACGCCGGTTGGCGAGGACCTCATGAGCCAGGTGCTATACGGCGGGCGGGTGTCTCTGACGGTCGGACTTGTGTCGGCCGGTGTGTCCGTTGCATTGGGGGGAACCATCGGCGTTCTCAGCGGCTACTTTGGTGGTTGGCTCGACGTGCTGCTCATGCGTTTGGTGGACGCCGCGCTGTCCATCCCGGTGCTGTTCGTGGCTTTGGCGCTGAGCGTCATCATCGGTCAGACACCCACGTCCATCGTGCTCATCATCGCTGGCACGAGCTGGATGCTCCCCGCCCGTCTCATGCGCGCATCGGTACTCAGCCTTAAGGACCGCCTGTTTGTGGAGGCCGCGACGGCCACCGGAGCAAAGTGGCCCCGCATCCTCCTCAAGCACGTGGTGCCCGCTGCCCTCGCGCCCATGATCGTGAACGCCACGCTTCTCGTGGGCCAGGCGATCGTGCTCGAGTCCACCCTGAGCTTTCTGGGTGCCGGCCTCGAACCGCCGTACGTGAGTTGGGGATACCTCCTGAACCAGGCCTCCAGTTATGTTCTGCAGGCTTCCTGGGTCGGATTCTTTCCCGGCCTCGCCATCTTCGTCGTCGTGCTTTGCGTCAACCTTGTGGGCGACGGCCTTCGAACTACGTTGGACCCGACACTCCGCTCGGGATACTGGAGGTAACGTAAATGGCCGACGCTGGCATCGTTCCTGAGTCGTCTTCCAGGGAGTTGCTCTACCCTGTCCGCGCCGATCAGCGTGACTTGGACGTGTCGCATGGGCGCAGACTGGCGCTCGCCGGGTTGCAAAGGGTCCTCGACTCGGATCTTGCGAAGGCCTTTGCGGGGGCTGACACCTTGGACCACATCATCGCCGCCGGTCCTGGATCCTTTGCCCGATACGAAGGAAACCGGGCACGCCTTCTGGACGATCTAAGCCGAAGGGAGCGCATCGACTT
>JAJYVN010000375.1:0-1169 GCA_021791995.1 Bacillota bacterium | reverse complement strand
TACCCAATCACCTGCAGGCCGGCGCGATCACCTTTGACCTTGCCGAGATCGCGTTCCTGGCCCGTCTCAATCGGTTCTGCGAGGTTCTTGAGGTGGCCATCGGCAAGCCAGTCTCATTCACAATCGCCGTCGAGGACGCCTTCTTCGACGAACACATCTTCCGCTACGGGGCTACCCGCGGACCCATGACCATAGAGCGGATAAGAGCAGATTTGAATCGCTTTAGATTGGCGCACGTTCGTGCCGATGACCTGTCCAGCTTCTTGCCAGAGGACTTCGTTTCGGTGTTCGAACAGTGCATCGGCCTCATGGAGGTTCCGGTCGACGAGGATATGTCGACGCGGTTTCAGCGCACCTTTGAGTTGGCATATCCGACCAGAAGTTTCACCGAGGCCGTGGCGCAGTATAGCGATCCCCACGGTCGACGCGAGATTGCGCGTTGGGCCGAGCGCAGTACAGAGAGGTACGTGGCATTCTTTGAGGCGCGTAACCGCACAGAATTTTGGAGGAAGAACGGCATCTTCATGCGGGCGACGGACAGCGAACGAGCATCGGTCGTCCAAGTCAACTTCGGCATTGGGCGGGTGAGCGTACCGCACGGCGTGGCGGTGCTCGATGGCGACGGAAGCATCGGGTGCGAGTACTACTACGATCTGGTGGCCGCCCGGGATCGGAGCGGAGTAAGGACTGGGCGTGTGGTTGAAGCGGATGGTGGAGCGCACGTCGCCTTCGAGTAGACGCCCCGCTTGATGCCTTAGCCGGAGGGATGCGCGTTGCCGGTGTACGCCGGTTTGGACATGGGGAAGACCAAGATTGCTGTTGGGCTGGTCGACGTGGACAGCGGCAAAGTGCTGGACTCCGTTGTGGAAGCGACGGACTGGAGCCGCGGTGGCGATCGGATGATGGCCCAGGCCGAGAGACTCTGCCAACAGCTGCTGAACGGTACGTCGAGAGATGTGCGAGGGCTAGGGATTGGCACATTCGCCTTGCTCGACTACTCGAGGGGCGTGGTCGTCAAGAGCCTCATCGACTCCTGGGAAGGGTATCCCATCGTGGCAAGCTTTGAGTCGGCGTTGGGGGTCCCTGTGCGTGTGAGCACGGATGTCGAGGTGGCGGCTCTTGGCGAGGCCCTCTTTGGCGGTGGGGCTGATCTCGACCCCTTCGTCTAC
>JAJYVN010000374.1 GCA_021791995.1 Bacillota bacterium | reverse complement strand
GCACGGACGAGGAGGAGAAGCGTCTTTCGGAGCAAGGCGTTCAATGTGTTCGTGTGACCGAACAGTATGCGGATCTATTTGCTCGGCACACGACGGGGTTCGGCAACCAGGGCCGTTTGGTTTTGCGCCGTTTGCCGGCAACAGCACACATCGCGATCTCGGGAGGGGAATTGGTTGGATTTGCGGTGTACGACGCATGTGGTCCGGGATGGTTCGGACCTACTGCGGTCGCGGAGGCGTATCAGAGACGGGGGATCGGATCGGTACTTCTCAAGCGGTGCTGTGCGGACGCCCGAGCGCGGGGAGACAGCACGATGGAGATAGGCCCGGTGGCACCAATCGCCTTCTACGCGCGCGAGGTGAATGCCACTATTAACCGCTGCTTCTGGACTCTGGAAAAGCGGATTGGTTAACCGGAAACCAGCGCGGTATGGCGGTTGGTTGGGGCTGCACTACCGAGCAACCCGTCCGTAATCCGCAGAGTCGTGGCAATGTGTTATGGCCTTGCGTCGTGGTGGAGTCACTCCACGGAAGGATGGAGAGCTTGGCCGATCGAGAAGGGTCCGAACCGGGATACGTTTCGCCCGCAGTTCTTCGGAGGTGGAGTGGGAAGAGAGTGAGGTTCGGCAGGAGGAGCTTCCTGTTGTATGGCTTGGGGCTCGGTGCAATAGGCGGGTTACCTTTGGCGCTGACCGGTTGTGCGTCGAAATCCACACGCAACGTTGGCGGTTCATCGTCTGCAGTCTGGCCCTGGGGGACCCCGCGCACGGCGGCGCAGACGCTGACGGGGTATACGTCGATCCAGTGCGACGGGCCGTATTTGTCTGGATGGGACTGGCAGACCGATGTTGTGCTTGCGTACTTTGACAATGCCACCGTTGATTATGAAGCGCAGTATCAGAGTTGGCAGGGGCACGGCTACCGGGTGGGTACAATGATGGCTGCCACGCACGACTGGCAGGGGACGTATACACGCGGGTTGTACGACGGTCAGACGCACTATGAGCTGGTACAGACGAACTCCGACGGGAGCTATGTGGAGGACAGCGGCGGTGCATACTGGATGGCTCCCATTCCCCAAGGGGAGTGGGTCGCCTACCTGCTGGCGATGTGTAAGCGGGCCATCGACGCCGGAAGCAGGCTGATCGTCTTTGATGAACCGATGTACGCAATGACCGCTGGGTATGAGGCGCCCTTCAAGACGGCGTGGCAACAGGTCTATGGGGAGGCATGGCAACCGCAGACCGCAAGCACACAGGCGCTGTGGGATACCTGCCAGCTCAAGGCGCAGCTCTGGGTGGAGACCTTCGCGCAGATTGCCGACTGGATCCACCAATACAATGCGGAGGTGAAGGTGTACCCGGCCCCACACGCGATACTGGATTTTGCGTACTGGAGCATCATCTTTCCCCACGCGGCGGTATTGGAAAAGACCGGAGTGGACGGACTCTTTTATGAGGTCTGGGGGACGTTCTCGACTCCCACTTTGCAGCAGCACGAGGTGCTCCGCTGGGAGCGGGCCTATGCGGAGTATGCGATGTCTGGCGGGTTGAGTTTTCAAAGCGGTAAGGGCATGAAGGCTATGGCGCAGACGGCTGGAGTGGATGCGCATCAGTACCCGATCGGGGACATGGCCTGCGCCTTGATGGTCCCATGGTTGGACAGTTTTGAAGTCGGCCCTGCATACCGTGCGGGTTTCACAACACCCGGCCCTGGCTTGGGGCATGACCGGATCATGAACATGGCGCGCTTGTATGAGGGGATTCCCGTTGCCCAAAACCTGACGGGGCTGGACTCCGGCTGCGCCGGTTTAGGAGTGGCGGTGTCGGATTCCCTGATGTACCAAAACGCACAGGCATCTAGCGGTGTGAGGGCCTGGGAGGGGACGTTCTTTCCGCTCACCATGCGGGGCCTTTTGCCAAGCTGTCCCGCCCTGGAGGCGCTGGGTCGGACGGGATACCTCGCGGGACTGGGGCTTCGCTGCCTGCTGTTGGAGTATGAGGATCAGGTTCCAGGATCCGCACAGACCAACGTGGATCTGGCCGCATGGGTGCAGCAGGGTGGGGTGCTCGTGGTGGTTGGGGGGCATAGCTCTTGGAATGGCGTTTCGGGCTGGTGGCAGCAATCTGGGTTTGCGCGGCCGCAAGACCACCTCTTTTCGCTCATGGGGATCACGGTAAGCGGCGGTGTGCCATCGGCCAGTAGGGCGTGGCAGCCGAGCGGTAAAAACTGGGCCAATGGATTGCCCTTCACTGCCGCATTTGACGCGACTGCGGACTTCCCAATCGTTGGTTATGACAGCGCCAAGGGAGCCAGTCCGCTCTTCACGGCGAATAGCAAGATTGTCGCCTTCGAAGGGAGATATGGCAAGGGCAGGGTGTTCTTCTTCGGGTGTTCACCATCGTACTTCGCCAGCAGTTCGCAGGGTGCGGTTTTGGCGGAAGGTCTGGTCGGGGCTGTGTATCAACAGGCGTCCCTGGGGCGGTTTGAGGCGCAGGGACATTGGGGGATCGATCGGGGACCTGTGGTCATGCGGCACGTATCAGTGGGGACGGTGCAGTTGACGGGGCGCTACATTCGTCTTTCTGAGGGCACGATGCCGCTCGAGGTGGACCCGGTGGCTCAGGCTGCGCCTGAGCCACATGTCTTCTTGCGGGTCCCTTGGTCGACAGTAAGTGTGCCCACGGTCCTGTTTTCCAATCTGCGGCTTTCAG
>JAJYVN010000373.1 GCA_021791995.1 Bacillota bacterium | reverse complement strand
TCCCCTCCTCGGCCAGAAAGGCAAGCATCTCGCGGGTGGGACCGGGGCCGAACGCGTCCTCATCGCGGAAGGGAAGTTCGAAGGCGGCACACTTGAGTTGGTTCATCAGGACGTAGATGTTTTCGGGGTTGATCAAGGCGGCTTCGGGTGATTGATCCAGGAGGTAGGAGGGATGGCGCACCAGGAACTGTTCGAGTGGGTCGTTGCCGGCGACGAAGATGGTCAGGCTTGATCCCAGGCGCCGACCTGCCCTCCCGGCTTGCTGCCAGGTGCTGGCGATGCTCCCGGGGTATCCGACCAGAACCGCTGCGTCGAGACTGCCGATGTCGACGCCGAGCTCGAGGGCATTGGTGCTCACGACGGCTGTGATGCGGCCGGCACGGAGCGCCGCTTCGATGTCGCGCCGCTCGTTCGGGAGATAGCCGCCCCGGTAACCGCGGACGTTGTTCGCTTTGGAGCCGAGGGAGCGCTGCAGGTAGGTGAGGATGAGCTCCACCTGGAGGCGGCCCTTGGCGAAGATGATGGTGGGTACGTCGTTGGTTACGAGGCGACGGGCCCAGGACACGCTCTCCCCTAGTTGGCTGCGGCGTAGTCCGGCGGCGGCGTCGATGATGGGCGGGTTGTAGAAAAAGAAGTGGCGGGAGCCGGATGGGGCGCCGTTCTGATCGATCAGCGCCATGGAATGCCCGGCGAGCTCCTCGGCCAGTTGGCGCGGGTTCAGGATGGTCGCCGATGTGCACGCATAGAGCGGGGAGGATCCGTAGAACGCTGCGATGCGGTCCAGCCGACGTAGCACATTGGCGAGGTGGCTGCCGAAGACACCGCGGTAGGAGTGCACTTCGTCGATGACGATGAAGCGGAGATTTTCGAAGAGTCGCACCCATCGGGCGTGGTGTGGCAGAATCGCTGCGTGCAGCATGTCGGGATTGGTGAGGACGAGGTGACCGGCTTGTCGGATGGCGCTACGCCGATCGGCGGGTGTGTCGCCGTCGTAGGTGGAACAAAGCGCCGGGCTTCCGCTGGCCTGGAGCAGTCCGCGCAATTCGGCCTGTTGATCCTGCGCCAGAGCTTTGGTGGGGTAGAGATACAGGGCACGGGCCTCCGGATCCACCAGTAGGCGTTGTAGGACGGGGAGGTTGTAGCAGAGGGTCTTGCCCGAAGCGGTGGGTGTGACGACGACGAAGTGCTGCCCCGAACGGGCTGCGCTAAAGGCGGCTTCCTGGTGGCTGTACAGCCGGGAGATGCCGCGGCTCTCGAGTGCCGATGCCAGTGCGGGGTGAAGGTCGCTTGGGAACTCCCTCCAAATGGCAGGGCGTGGCGGGAGGTGCCGGTGGATGAGTTCCGCCGGATGGACCCCTTGCCGCAGTGTTTGTTCCACCATCTGATCCAGATTCATGCCGTCGCGCGGTGCCGCTTCCCTCCATCACGGATGGAATGGGAACATGCGCAGGGCGCATGGGAACCAGGTCGTGATCGGGGCCCATGCAGGATGCTATGCATTGGTGAACGGGCCTCTCTTCCTGCAGCCAATGCGCCAAGGCACATTGGTGCAAACTACCGGGTGCGTTGCGCCACGGGAACGATGGGATTGTAGCATCCTGCACCGCTCGAGCGGCAGGAGGTTACGGCCCTGAGCCGAATGTGAACCGTCCCACGAGGCAGAAAGGAGCAGCCGGTGGAGGAACGTGTACGAAGGCATCCAAGACGTCGGAGAACACGACGGCGGTGGCGGCCGCCCCGGTTTTTGCGCCAGTTGGTGCGTGTGCTGCGGGCACCCCGCTATACCCTTGGGTTGCTCTGGGTGGCCATTCGTCATCCGCGTTTGGTTCTCGATGGACTGCGCAATGGCTGGCGTCCGGCCTTGCTTCGCTATTGCACAGGCCTGGCACCCGAGCTTGAGGGTGCCTTTACCCGGTACGAGGCAGGGTTTTTTGGTCAGGTCTTTGTCTTTGACGAGTATGAGGTCTCTCGCCTTCGCTTACCGGGATCGCCCGTTGTCATCGATGTCGGCGCCAATGTTGGCTTCTTCACTTGGAAGGTCCATTCCCTTCGTCCGAGCGCCCGGATCTTCGCCTGCGAACCCCAATCCGATAATCTGCGGCGGCTACGCTCGGTCTATCAGGCGCTACACATTGATGGGGCGGTCTGTCCGGAGGCATGTGGCAAGGCTGATGGTGAGGCGACGCTCTATCTTCACAGTTCGGTGACCCATTCGCTCGATCCAGAGTGGCATTCCGATCTTGGGTCCGGAACAACCGAAACCGTTCCCGTTACTACCTTGGATAAGCTCTGCGGCAGCCGAGGCATCCAGGGCGTTGACCTGTTGAAAATAGATACGGAGGGGGCGGAGGTCGACGTGCTTTCCGGTGCGCTCGATACACTCCGCCACACCCGGTACGTGGTTTTGGAGTATCACAGCCCGGAGCTCAAGGAGCAGTGCCTTCGCCTGCTGACGGCAGCCGGGTTCCATTGCCGTTGCAAGACCTTCTGGGGTCTGGGTGAGGGAGGAGAGGGATTACTGCTCTGCGCGCGCAGTTGAGCATCGGCTGTTGGTGCGGCCATGGCGTACCGGTCATCTCGGTAGGGGCATGCGCGTCTACGGGTACTGCCGATCCGTGCGGAGCGTCCTTGGGTCCCCCTGCCCAGCGCGTTGGAGGACACGCTGACCAAGCAGGGCCAGAAAGGCGAGCAGACCGGAGAGCATCACTAACTCTGCACCGATT
>JAJYVN010000035.1 GCA_021791995.1 Bacillota bacterium | reverse complement strand
GTTTGCAGGCAGAAAACACAGCATCGGTACTCTCGACGCGAAGGAAGGAATGCACCAGTGGTAGATCGGCGACGGCAGGTGCAGGCAGAAATGGATTGGGCAGTTCCTCTTCGGCGGATTGAGATTGCACTTGGTGCGGGGCTTGCACGACCTGCAGCGAACGGAACGTGGCATTCGCCCCGTGCTGCACGGCCAAAGGCTCTAGACGGAATTCCTCCGCCTCGCGATGCAATGCCGCCTGTTCCCAACGCCCCCGGTGCGGAACCAAGGCGCACCGGATGCGGACGGGGCCCAGGCATTGCGCGTCAGGGACCCGATCAAAGGCAGCGTTATCTCCCAACACGTCGGTGCAGCGCAGGAGCGTCAGGGCGAGGGCCTGCCCGCCCCCCGTTGCCACCACCCCATACTCCGGCGTCCCATCCAATAGAAGGCCAAACCCACAGCGCTCGGCCACCGCATCCACGAAGACCTCCGCCGGGTGGTTACCATGTGCCTCCCAATCCGTCGGCAACGCGACAGGTCGATGCACCACGGAAAACTGTCCAGCCGCCCACGTGCCTTCCAGGTTCTCCGCAACCGGGAACAGCATGCGCAAACGGTGATCAAAGGCACGGTTGTCCACGGAGACCTCGATCTCCAAGCGCCGACTCCCTCGCACCAACTGCAAGCGCACCTCAACCGGTACAAGGACCTCCTCCGGCGAGCGGGCCTGCCGATTGGTCGTTAAACCGACGGGCAGGCTGAGTTCACCGCGAATGGACCAAACCAGCCAGTCTGGGCCGATCTCGTCCAGGGCAATGCGCGGGAGACCGGAAAAGCCTAGGACCACCCGGTCGCGGCGCGGCGGCTCATGCAGGTAGGAGTCGCCCGCCTCACCATCATCAATCAGCCGACCGAGCCCGTGGAAGATGCCCATTCCAGCTGCCTCGAGCGAGAAAGTGCCATCCGGAGCGATGCGTAGCGACAGGTGTTCGTTTCTGCCCCCCAGCTCGCCTGTGTCCAGGAAGGCCGAAAGGCCCTCGTCCTGGGGTGGCGCGCCATCACCGTACCGATAGACCGGTCCTCGAACCCGCTCCGCGACAAGCGTTCGGTACCCAAGCGCGGGCAGGTCGTGGACCAATGCCCGCAGTGTGAAGCGATCGGATGGCACAGGGTGAGGGAGCGCAACGGGGTGCGTCACGAGGCGCTGCGCCGCTCGCCGTTCCAGCAGGCGGAACGGCACCTTCTCCCCGGTCATTGCATCCCGCACCACGACCTGCTCCCCGTCCCCTGGAGGGAAGTCCAGGGTGATGGTACACAGCGCTGCACGCGTGTGGGAAGTCGGATTGAACACCAGCACGGATCCGGACGGCGCTGGGACGTGTTGGCAGACCGTCTGAAGCGCACGCTGACGAAGAACTTCACCAATTTGTGTGACCGAGGCAAAACGCGTCTCCATCTCTCGATGTACCGGGTCAACGCTGCAGCCGCAGATGCTATCGTGCGGGTGATTCTGCATCAGATAGCGCCAGGCAAGCCGGAGCTGCGCCTGCGGCACTTCCCCCCCGAGCAGACCAGCCACGGTAGACCAAGGCTCGACCCACCGCTCGAGCAGCAATTGGCACCGGTGGTTGTGCAGCTTGAGGGACATACGGGAGGAGAGTGTTCCATTGAGCACACTATGCCGCTGGCGCTGCTGACGCAGTTCCCCCGTCCACCGCGACCATGGTCGGCCGCCATCTGCTTCCAGGCCAGCGAAATAGGCGGCAAGCGTCGAGTGCCGCACCTCCCAGGGCTCCAGCAAAGGACGAAGTGCGGCGAGGATCGGGCTCAGGTTCTCCTGTGCCTCCAGATGATCAACACCATTCATCAGGAGGAAGTGGCGACGATCACTATGGGAGCGAAGGTGTTCCACCGCCCGCCGCAACTGCTGGGCGGCACGGGCCGGGACCGCGTCCAGGCGCTGCGCGTTGTTGTACCAGCCGTGCAAAAGGCTGGTGAGAACCATGGAGCCGTCTGGCGAGCACCAGGCGAACTCTAGCGGCACATCCTGTACCGTGATCCCGCGACCAACCACGGCATAGCGGAGGCCAAAGCCAGCGAAGATCTGTGGCAGTTGAGCGATGCTGCCGAACTGGTCCGGCACGTACCCGATCTCCCCGTGCCCACCGAAGCGGCGCGCGATCGCGCGTCCTAAAAGAAGGTTACGAATCGTGGCCTCACCCGAAGTGAGAAAGGTGTCATTCAGCACATACCACGGGCCCACCTCCACGCGCCCGGCGGCGACGTGCTCCCGCAGCTCCGCCTCTCGCTCTGGCCGGACGGCGAGGTAGTCCTCGAGGACAATGCACTGGCTATCGAGGTGAAAATGCACAAAGTCGGGATCCTCCCGCAGTACCAACAGGAGGTGGTCCAAGAGGTCCACCAGGCGCAGGCGAAAGACTTCGAGCGGTTGGTACCACTCCCGGTCCCAGTGCGTATGGGACACGATGTGCAGCACAACGGGCTCAGACATGGCGATCGCCTCCCAACGGCACCCGGAGTGTCAGGAGTTCCCATGGTCTCACATGCACAAGGGGATCGGGCTTCCCCTCATGGAGTGGGGTCTCATCCAACGAGACGCGCACCGGTTCGCCCCCGGCGGCAAGATGCACCGTGCCGTCGATGGTCCGATCCGACGGATTGAGAACACGTACCACGACACCGTCCCCATCCTCGGCCTCTTTGACCGCTGACACATCCGCACCGTCCGGCACCACAAGCCAACGGGCGGAAAGTGGCGCCTTCCCAGGATGGCGACTCTGCGGAAAGGCACGGCAAGGAGTCTGCCACGTTTTGCTTAAACGCCAGATGTCATGCGCCGCACTGTGCGGCACAAGGGCCAGGTGAAGGTTAAGGGTTTGCCCCAAAAGCTGAGCGTCCGGAGTGGGAAATCCAGGCCCTGCACCAGCACGAATCGTTGTCGGGTCCGGGGAACCGAGATGCCCGAACGCACGAAGCAGCGTGATGCCGATCTCCCCTTCGGGCCCCACCTCATATTCCGGAAGCCCAAACCCAAGCACCGCAAACCCCGGTCCCCCCGGAACCTCCACGAAGCCGTGCGTCGGATGACACCTCGGCGCGTCCTCAATCCAGACCGCCCGGTCGGGCGGCTCGGGACGCGTAGAACGCGACACAATCGCCCACTGCGACTCCGCGCGGGCTGCATCGCACGGAATCCCGCTCGACACAACCAAACGAAGGCGATGGTCCATTGCCCAGTTGGTGATATGCACCTGCACGTCGACCAGGGGCGCTCCTTGACTGAGCGTCAGATCGATGGAAATCGGGCAGGCCACCAACGCTTCGGAGCGCCGGCGACGCCCGTCGCCCAGTCGGGTCGGCAGAAGGAAGTCCCCCGCAAGGCGGAACGTGGTTGCCAGTGGTCCGTCCTCGATCAGGGAGACACTCTCGGGCCGCCAGGTGAAGACGCGATCCTCGGGTGGAGGGGAGAAAGTGTAACCATCGCCGCCGTCTCCCCCATCCTCCAGGCGCAGGAAATGCGACCATGTCTGGCCGCTCGGCAGATGCTCGAGCGAAACATTCCCAATCGGATCAAGGCGCAGGCGCAGGATCCCATTCGTCGCCTCAAGGGCACCGCAACGCATGGTGTCGCGAGCCGCCGGAGCCTTCTGTGGTACCACGAGATAGGTGCTATAGCCCATGGCAGGAACATCCGCCGCGAAGCGCAGTCGCACCTCGTCCACCGACTCGAAGGCGGTGAACCACCCTGATTCAGGCTGGGGTGCAGCACCAGGCTCCGTCACCAGAATCGGGAACAATGGTGGGTCGGACACGGTCTCGGCTCGGAGACGGCCTTGACGCGACACAACCTGCGTCGGAACGGCGGTGCCGTCCGGTCGGCGCACCTCGATGTCCCGCCAGTTCTCTCGGCGCAGATCGACCGTCACATCCACGACCTCGTTCCGCGCGTATGCGGTGGGGTTGATCAGCAGAATGGCCCGGCCCTCTCCCGGCAGGGTGGACGTGTCCACCGCTCTGGCAAGGCGCGTCGCCTGTTCCCGGACCACCTGTGCGGCAATCTCCTGCGCAGCATCAAAGCGTGACCCCATATGCCGGTGGACCTCATCCCGACTGCAGCCGCAGATGCTGTCGTGCGGGTGGTTCGCGAGGAGGTAGGTCCACGCTTGCCGCAAGAAGTCGCGACTGCTCGATCCCCCCTGTGCCACCGCGAAGGCGGCCAGCGGCTCCGCCCAACTCACCAGTTCCCTCTGCACCTCGCTGTTGCGCTGCTTGAGCGGCAGGCGCGCCGAGAGCACATTCGGCAACACAAAGTTCATGTGACCACGGGGCGACCGGTTGGTGTCGCGCAACTCTCCGAGGATGACGGGCAAACCTCCGTCACCCAATAACCCTCGAGATACCAGGTATTCCCTCCACTCGTTGACAAACGCTCCGAGACCGGTCTGGGCGAGCTGCTCGGGCGCATCGGGCAACGCAGCAACCGCACGGAGCAGCGCGGGCATCCCACGCTGTGGCTCCACGTGGTCGGAACCAACGAGCAAAAGCCGTAGCGGCGTGTGGGCATACGGATCCAGATCCGCATACAACCCCCGCACCTGCTCCAGCGCTTGCACAGGGTCAGACGATAGGTGGTGGAGCATGGAGTACCCGGTGCGGTCGGGCAGGTGGTTCACAATGACCTCGGATCCGTCCGGGGAACGCCAGCGGAATTCCTGCGTCTCGAGGTGCGAGATTCCGCGCCAGAGCAGGGCGTTATCGATCCCAAACCCACGAAGGAACTGGGGCATTTGCGCAATATGCCCAAACATGTCGGGGAGATAACCGACGCGCAGTCCCCCCTGGGGAACATGATGCCGCTCGGCCACCGCGCGGCTGAGGAGAAAATTGCGGACCAACGACTCTCCGGAAACCAGCGATTCGTCGGGTTGCACATACCACGGCCCGACCTCGATGCGACCCGCCTGTAGTTGCCGCTCGAGACGTTCGCGATTCTGCGGTCGGATCGCGAGATAATCCTCCAGCACGACGGTCTGAGCGTCGAGGAGGAAGCTTGGGTAATCCGGGTCGGCCTCCAAAAGGTCGAGCAAGCGGTCGACCAAGTGCACCAGACGCATACGGAACTCCTCAAATGTCTGATACCACTCCCGGTCCCAGTGCGTGTGAGCAACAACAGAAACCCTGTGTTCGGTCGCCGACAATGCTGCACCCCCTATGGTCGGGCCCCCAATAGCGCCACGCTCTCGTCCCACGACCGGATGCCCTCGACGGCGCCAACCGCGCGCACCGAGAGCGCGGCGACCGCGTTGCCCATTCGCGCACAGTCAAGCACATCCCAGCCCCGGACGCATCCGGCTAAAAAGCCCGCACAGAAGGCATCTCCAGCTCCCGTGGTATCCGCCACGTCCATCGCCAGAGCAGGCAGGTATGTACCACCTGCGCCAAGCCTGTGGTGCACGTAGCATCCGGACTCCCCCATCTTGATGACCACCACACGAGCGCCAAGGGCCATCGCCTGATCCGCAATCGCCTCCGGGCTCTTGTGCCCCAGAATCAGCTGGGCTTCGGCAATACTGGGCAAGAAGAAGTCGAGATGCGGAATGCTCGCCAATACGTTGTCCCAATGACCACTCGGATCCCAGGCAGTATCCAGCGACACCCGCATCCCGAGCGCACGAGCGCGCGCGCAGACCGCAGCGAGGGGTGGTCCGTCGAGTGACGGCATCAGCCCAGCTCCACCAATGTGCAAAAGCGGTGTCCCAGTAAGCTGTGCGAGGTTGATATCCTCCGATCGCAGGGTGCCATTACCGCCCAGCGCATGCAGAAACGCGCGTTCCCCACCCGGGGCCACGAGCGCCACCGTCGCTGACGTCGCAGACGCCGGATCGACACAGATTCCGCTAGTGTCGACTCCCTCCCGCCCGAGGGCCGTCACCAGGAACTCACCCAGCGGATCCGCCCCCACCTTGCCCAGCACACCCGTGCGTACCCCCAAACGCGAGAGGCCAACGGCCGTGTTGCCCGCACAGCCGCCCAGGTGGAGCCCCATCTCGGCCACCAAGCCAAGGCGGCCGGCCGGTGGAATCGCATCCACCGGCCGCGCCACCATGTCCGCCACCAGAATTCCAAGACACGCCACATCGAGCGGCACCGAACTCACTCCCTGTCGACCGTGGGCACCGCAGTCCAGGCTGGTGCCACTGCGGAGCGGTATATCGCGTCCTGATAGGCATGGACCCAGACAGCGTCCACAAAGCTGGGCGAGGGGACGCTTCCGCGAGCGATCGCGTCCAGGAAGGCAAACTGTGCAGCGACATGGGAACGAACCCAGCCAATGGAGAACTTTGGTGCTGGAGCCACCGCTGGTGCCGGGTAGCGTTGCACGGTCGCAAGGCGCTGAAAGCCGCGGCTGCCCTCGGGAAGGGTAGCATCATAGGCGTATAGCCAGTTCGGGTCCATCAAATTGAAGGACAGGGCACCCGAGCTACCCTGGACCTCAAAGCGCAACTCGTCCTCGGCACCGGTAGCGCAACGGCTGACCTCCAGCGTGCCGGATCCCCCGCCGGGAAACCGCAAAAGCACCGACGCGGCGTCCTCCACATCGACCCGAGCCATCTCGCTCGGTCGCTCGGCTAATGGCCGCTCCGGGATGAATGTGCTGCAGGTCCCGAGCACCGCACTCGCATCACCAACCAAGTGACGCATCACGTCGATGATGTGTGGGCCCAGATCAACCAGGGCCCCTCCCCCCGTCGCCTCGCGCCGGAGCCGCCAGGAGATGGGGCGTTTCGGATCGATGTATCCGGAATGCAGGTACACGCCCCGAAAGTGAAAGAGGTCGCCGACAAAGCCCTGCTCAATCAGCTCCTTGGCCTTGCGCACGGCCGGAAGGAAGCGATATTCGCTGACAATCTGATGCCGAATCCCAGCCTTCTGCGCCAAGGCAAGGATACGCCGGGCGTCCGCCAAGCCAGTGCAAAGCGGCTTCTCGCAGTAGATGTCCTTACCAGCGACAATTGCGGCCTCGAGCACGGGCAAATGCTCCGAATTGGGTGTGCAGATGTCGATCACATCAACATCCGGCGCAGCTACCACTTCGCGCCAATCCTTTGTTCCGCGCCGAAAACCAGCTTGGGCCACCGCACGTTCCGCCACGCCATCCACCACGTCGGCAACAGCCGTGAGTTCCACCTCAAAGGGAATCGGATCGTAGAAGACAGGAATCGTGCGATAAGCGTAAGCGTGAATTCGACCCATCTGGCCGTAACCAATCATGCCAACCCGGATCTTACGAGCCATTCGGTGCAGGCCCCCTCACTCCATCAGCTTTGTTGCCCGCTCAATCGCGGGGTCGCTGAATATATCATGTGCATCGGTGCTGCGGGTGGAGAATTCCGACACAATCGCGCCCTCCGGTCCCGCCTGAAACCAATGCCAGGTATCCGGTGCAATCGTGTACTGCTCCCCCGGATTCAGTGCCACCTCGTGCCAGACCGTGTAGCAGCCGGGGGCGGCCTTGGGCGGTCGGCAACGCGGATCTAGGGTCGGTGTTCCCTCCACGTAGAGATAGACCCGGCCCCTACGGCAACGAAACGTCTCCTCCTTGCCTGGTTGCCCATCCACAGGGGGATGCCGGTGCTGGGGGCAGGTCTGCCCAGGGAAAAGGACCAACTCCTTCGCACAGCAACGCTGGGTATTGACATAGGTAACGAGCTCAAGTCCTGTCCGCTCTAAATCGGACAGACCAAAGTCCGCGACCTCAATGCCCTTGGTTTCCGTCTCGGTCAGCACGATCCCCGCCTGCTCCAAGGCACGTCGCGCGCGCGCCCGCGCACTCTCCAACTCCGCGGGTGTCAGCACCTCTGCTACCCCCTTTGCTCTGCCACTCGGAGTGCCTCCTGCAGGGAACCATGGCCATGGCACAGTACCGCGATCGCGCGCACCATCGCGGCAGGGTCGGGCTGTTGCCAAATGTTTCGCCCAAACACCACACCTGCTGCGCCAGCCTGCAGTGCATCCGAAACGACCTGCAGGGTTTCGGCTGCCGTGTCCATCCGCGGCCCACCGCGAACCAGCACGGGAACCGGCACGGAGCCACAGACGCGCGCGAACGAGGCCGGATCGCCCGTATAGTCGGCTTTAATCAGGTCAGCCCCCGCTTCCCACGCCATGCGGACCAGGAGGCGTACCAAATCCACGTCCCGGACGGGGCGCCCGTCGGGTGTAATACCGAGGGGCTCGACAATCAGCGGCAGACCGAGCGAGCGGCACTCCGCGGCCCAGCCGGCCAATCGCTCCAGATTGTCACGCTCCGCGCGGTCGTCCTCGTATCCGGCGAACAGAAAACAGACGGCTGCGTCCGCGCCCAAGCGCACCGCCTCGGCCGGGGACGCAACGGCAGCATGGTAAACCGGGTGCGCGGCAGGGCGCGCACGCCAGATGTTCGTAGCGTCAATGCGTAGAATCAACGTGGGTGCCCCACGCTTTGGCAGAAGCGCCCCCGCAGACAATGCCGCACCGGGAGTCATCTGCACTGCATCTGGCTGCCCGCGAACAACCGCTGCTACCGTTTCTGGAACGGACTCAAGTTGTGGCAAGGGGCCGATGAAGAGGCCATGATCCACCGCCACGACCACAGCCCGTCCCGATTCCGGATTCAGAATTCGTCCAAGACGCCGGTGTCTCCCCAGATCCCATTGTGGCTCGTACATGGAAGCCCCCCTATGAACCCCGTGATGCGGTGCGCGATGGCGCGTGCCGTTCGGAGTTCCAGTATTGTCACTTCTGTGTCCGACTCCTGCCGCCTGCTGCGATTCGAACGCCCAAGTCCAACAAACTTCTCTGCGCGCCGAACGTCGCCGGACCAACGCCTCCGAAGCGAACGAACGGCATGAACGGCCTACCCCCAAAACGGGAAAGTGATCGGCGAAGTTCCGTGCGACGGAGGGATGGCAAATGAGATTACGGGTCTTGGCGATCGTGGGACTGGTGGTACTGAGCCTGGCGTCTGGGACCGCCATGGCTGCGAGCGGCGGAGCATCCGCGTCCACTCATGCGGCCACAAGCCGTTTCGGCCTCCGGCAACGATTGACTCTGGTGCGGGAACGCCTAGAACTCTTTTTCCCGCTCTCGGAACAAGTCCGGGCCCGCCTGCGCTTGGAGCTTGCCTCTGGTGAACTGCAGCACGCGGCAGTGCTCATGGTCAACGGCCATAGTGCAGAGGCTGCCTCGGTCGAATCCAAGGCAGCGATCAATCTGTCTCGCGCGAGGCGATATGGTGATTCCATCGCAGCGCAGGCAACACTGTTGGAACATCTCGCGGCCGCGTTACCTGCACACGCCCGTGTGCGTCTGCAAGAAGTCATGGACGCGCATCTTGGGATCCTACTGGCAACCGGCACGAGCCCATCGGGTCAGTCGGAGACACCAGGAATCCGCGTGCACGGGAAGGGTCAACTTTCGATCGGGCTTTGATGTGCGAAGCCTTGTCGGATGTGTCACAGCCAAAAGCCCCGAAAGCCACCGTGTGCCAGAGAGGCCGCCACCGCCATGAGCCGCACACCTCCCCCCGCGGTGAGGATGGGAATCTGCGAGGAGGGCACGGCACGTCCCTGCCAGTTCGGCCCAATCAGGCCTTGTGCGTTGCGGGCGTTCGTCCAGGCAAGGCCTGCATTGGTCTCAATCGCCTTCGCAACCGCTCGGTTGCCGGTCGCTTGGTACAGTAATTGGAGATTATCCACGAGCACCCCGTTGAACTCCGGCTGCGCCACGAAAGCGCCCGCGGACTGCATCGCATCCGTCAGGACGTACTGTGCGGTTCGATTGGCTTCGGTGAGGTAACTGCGATCATGCGTGACTTCATAGAGCAGAACGCCTGCGCCAATCACGGTGCCTTGGTTGTAGGTCCACATATTGGTCTCCACATCGCCCGCCGCATTGATACTGTTGAGCACCTCACCGGTTGCTGCAACGACGAGCGTGCTCTCCTGCCAGGCGTAGAGCCTCTCGGCCCATGCGAGGTAGGAGGCATTGTTCGTATCGCGATAGAGATACACGGCCAACTCAGCCACCGGAGCGGTGGAAGGCGTGCTACGAATTAGCCGCTGATCGTTCCAATAAATTCCGCCACCCGAGGGATCCCATCCGGACTCCTCATAGCGGAAGACCGACTCGGCGCGCTCCAGGTAAGTGCGATTCCCTGTGAGATGGTAGGCCGTTACCAGGTCTAGGCCCACCCAAGCATTGTCATCAAAATACTTGATCGCGTTGGCACCCGGGTGCACCGAGGGGGCATAGGCCGGGACAGGTGCCGTCGCATCCCAGTATTGCTGCAGATTGTTGGTTAGCACGCGGACAACGGGAAGAAAGATTTTCCCTCCGGGCAACTGCGCCTCGTCTTCCATGGCGGCCAGTGCCCAGGAATAGTCCCAAACCGTTGTGGGTGCAAAGACGGGGACATCAAAGAGCGTACCGGTCTTCGCAGCGGAGCCATAGGACTCGCCAAGTGGTGCAGCAACTTGATCCAGCATCCCAAGACTGCTGTCCTCGTATGCGGAGAGCATCGCATGGGCGGCAGACCGAGCATGGAGGACAGCCGGAGTACCCCTGGGTCGCACCACCGTCCAGTCGACCGTGGCCAGAGCCACAAGACACACGAACGCCAGTCCGATGATCATCCATCGCCGTCTGGAGCGCACAACACGCCTCCCGAGTGCTCCATTCTTCACCAAAGCCCCGTGATCTCCTGCGTCGGAGTGACGCCCAGCAGGTGCCGGTGGAGCGCGGGCGAACGCATATCCTGCACGGCTCGGACACCGAGCACACCGCCAAGGATCGGGGGATGGCAACGATATGAGCGGCCCGAACCATGGAACCAAGCGGGATACCATGCCCGATACGTGGCTCGCGTGGGACGGACAGTCGCGTCGGGTTGGGACGGGGGGCGAGCCGGGGATCCCCGAGCCGCGCGACAAAAAGGTGGGCATCTTTTATTGGACCTGGCACGGCAACGCCGAGGACAATCGAAGCGCCCGAGGGCCGTTCGACGTGAGCAAGATCCTCGCAGACTACCCCGATGCCCTGGATGATCCGGATAATCCCGCTTGGGGCAGACCCAACGGGACAACCCACCACTGGGGCGAACCAGCCTTTGGGTATTATCTCAACGATGATCCATATGTCATGCGGAAGCATTCTCAGATGCTCTGCGACGCGGGGGTCGATTTCATCGCCCTCGACATCAGCAACTTCGACACCAGAGTCATCCATGGTGAGCACCCGGGCTACTTCCGAAAGTCCACCAAGTTCCTGCTCGACACGTTTCGGACCATCCGCGCCGAAGGCAAGCCGACCCCAGAGGTAACCTTCATCTGCCCCTTCTTCACCACCGATGGGACGTGCGTGAAGACCGTCTTTGAGGACTTCTACCGCCACGACGAATACATGCCTCTCTGGTATCAGCTGGATGGAAAGCCGCTTCTGCTCTACAACCGGGAAGGCGTGACCGACCCAACGCTCCTTTCCTTCTTTACCTTTCGAAGGGACATGCCGGACTACCACCTTGGCCCCACCGGCCCAGACCAATGGCCGTGGCTGGAGGTCTATCCGCAACACCCCTTTTTCGCGAGCCATGATCCCCACCACCCGGAGATCGTGAGTGTCGGAGTAGCACAGAATTCGGTGATCCATCCCGAGGGGGGCTGGCGCCTGGGATCGCTGAGCGAACGAGATGACCAAGGCAGGTACATCGCAAGAGGCAGGAGTTTCCATAACGGCCGCCAACCACAGCCCGGCGAACCCCTGTACCAACCGGAAAAAGGATACAACTTTCAAGAACAGTGGGAACGGGCCTTGGACCTCGATCCCACCCACGTGTTCATCACGGGCTGGAATGAATGGATTATGGGCCGGTGGGACACCTTCATCCACTACCGGGGCCCCTCTGGGGTGTTCGTTGACCAGTTCAACGGGGAGTTCTCGCGAGACACCGAACCTATGCGCGGTGGGCACGGGGACGACTACTATTATCAGTTGGTCCACAACATTCGGCGCTTCAAAGGTGCACGCACCACGCCTGCAGCCACCCAGATGCACTCCATCGACCTCCGCGATCTTTCCCTGTGGCAAGCGGTTCCGCATGTGTACCTCGATGATGAAGGAGACGCGTTGGGTCGCCACCACCCCGGATTTGGTCGGGTGGGCGAATACTATGTGCCCGCTGGCAAGAACGATTTTTCCGTCTGCAAGGTGGCACATGACGAGAGCAACATTTACTTTTACGTGCAAACGGTCGATGCGATTGCACCGTATCTCTGCGGCTTCGGAGCCTGGATGCAGCTCCTGATCCGCATCCATTCCAAGGACCTCAAGTCTTGGGAAGGGTTCCACTTCACCGTAAACCGCATCCTTGAGACCGTGGACCGCAGTGTACTGGAGTGCAGTCAAGGGGGATGGAACTGGCACGCCCTTTGCACGGTCCCGCTGCACGTAGCGGGTAATGCAATGGCCATCGCCGTTCCGCGTCAGGCGCTCTGGCTTGACAACGAACCGGTCGACATCAGCTTCAAGTGGATCGATTCAATGCATCCGGAAAACGACATCCTCGAACTCTATACCCATGGGGACACGGCCCCCAACGGTCGCTTCGCCTATTGCTACCACGAGGGCCGGGCGGCCAGGTGATGGAGCAGCACACCGAAGACGGGGGGGGCCATGCGGCACACGCGTCGCGTGCGCCAACGCCCCAACTTCGACGCCAACGCCAGCGTTGCGCAACCGATCATCTCACCTCCAAAACCCGCTTCCAGATGTGGTCCTTCACGGGTCTGCCCCCCTCACACCTTTTGGCACATCGATATGAGCCAGGGTTCCCCGTCATGCTCCGACATAGCTCTGGGACATGGCATGCGAGGAATCCAACCCCTTGGCAGCATGCGCACCAAGCATTTGAAAGTTGCGTTTCTCGGAGCTCCAGACGAGCTGTCAGGCGGGGGAGGGGGGCGCGATGGGGTCGACCCCCTCGAACGTCTGCCAAAAGACGTGCGGCCCCAGGTTGGCTTCGGCAGGCGGAGCCGAACCCGCAAGGCCAATGGCCTGGCCGGCCTCGACGTCTTGCCCCGCCTTGACCTGGACATTCTCGAGAGCCGAGACGTTGGTGGAGTACGTTTGGCCGGGCAGGACGATACTCACCACCCAGCCCCAGAGCGGGTCCTGCCGCACCGACGCCACCTTTCCCGCGGCAGGGGACACCACCTGCTCCCCGACTTCGGCCGCAAGGTCGACACCCGTGTGCAACTGCCAGTCTCCGAGGATGGAGGAGTATGCCCAACCGAACCCGAGCACCACCTCCCCCGGTACAGGCGCAACCCAAGCGGGAGCGCTGACGGTCGTGGAAGAGTCACTCGGAACGGGGTTGGCACCAACCGGTCCGGGCGAGACCGTGGCCGCCGGACTGGCGCTCGCTCCGGTAATCGCGACGAACGTCTTAGCCGTGGCCGTCTTTGCATGCGCCGTTCCCGATCCATGCGTTTTAGCGTCCCCACCGATGGTGCGTAGCGCCCCGATACCCTCCCATGCCGACAGCGCTGCGAACACCGCCAGGGTACCGGCCACCAGCAACAGGATTCGGCGCCGAACCTTCCGTTTGGTCTTTGCCGCATCCACGGTGTCCGTCCCCTCCCCTTCCGTACTGACAAGGTTCCTGCGTGTGTGACGAGCCAATCCGCATCACCCTCTCCGCGGAAAAGAAGCTTTCCGGTCTATCGCAGGAGTTATGCGTATCCGCTGCAGAGGTATCAAAGGATTGCCAATACGCCACCATGGGTGGGGGGCGGTGAGCGACCTTGTACCGAAACCATGGGCTCACGCGGTTGCTCGGGGATTATGTTCTGATGGTCCTCGGTTCCGGAGTCCTTTCGCTCGCCCTGGTCGGCCTCATCGTACCAAACCACCTGGCGGACGCCGGGCTGACTGGAATCGCTATCCTGATCCACTACCTCTCCGGGCTCCCGGTGGGCCCTGTCTTCGGAGCACTGAACATTCCTCTCTTGGCCTGGGCCTGGGGAAGCCAGGGCCGCCGCTTCATGTGGCGCACAGCGGTCGGCGTAGCACTGGTGAGCGCCTGGACGACCCTTTTGGCCCCGTACCCGCTTCCCGTGCATGACGCGATGCTGGCAGCAATCTATGGAGGGCTGGGCGTCGGGATCGGTCTCGGACTCCTCCTGCGGAGTGGCAGTAGCAGCGGCGGTTCGGACATCGTTGCACGCCACGGCCACCGCCGCTACGGCTGGTCCTTCAGCCAAGCCTACCTGGTCATGGACCTCATCGTGCTCGTGTGTGTTGCGATCTGGGTCGGACTACCCGCAGCCATGTACGCATGGATTGCCACTATGGTCGCGGGGCAGGTTGTCAATTACGTGGTGGAAGGTCCGCGGCGAGCACGTCTGGCCCTTTTGATTTCGAACCAGGAAGAGCAGATCCGTCCCCGCATCACAGCGGAACTGGGCCGTGGGGCCACCCGCCTGGAGGGAATCGGTGCATACACCGGGGCCAACCGACCGGTGCTGATGACCGCCGTCTCCTCGCAAGAACTCATTCGACTCCGTCAATTGGTCCTACGCGAAGACCCACAGGCCTTCCTGATCGTGCTGCCGGCGGCGGAAGTGGTCGGGGAGGGATTCTGGCAGGGGGGGACCGACGAGGTCTAATCCCCCCCGGGATCACCCGTTAACCAGCGAGCGATTGCTCGATCGCGCGCCCAAGGTCCGGCGTGATCGCAACATCCAAGGCCGCGACATTCTGCTCAATCTGTTCGGGAACGCTCGCCCCTACCAGCGCACTAGTCAACCCCGGCTGCGCCAGTAACCACGCCAAAGCGAGGTGCGCCAGAGGAATACCCGCCCCCTCGGCCACGGGGCGAAGGCGCTCCACTCTCCGCAGAACGTTCTCATCGAGTATGCGTGGCTTTGCGGCTCCACGTGTACCGTCAGGGGCAGGGTCTCCCGCCCGATACTTCCCTGTCAGAAGCCCCTGCGCCAGGGGTGAGAACGCAATGACACCGATCCCCATTTCACGGCAGACCGGAAGCACCTCGGCCTCGGGTCCACGGTGCACAAGGTTGTATTGCAGCTGGTCCACCGCCAGCGGATCAAGATGCAGCCCGCGGCCAATCCGGCAGGCTTCTTGGATCTGCACCGCCGACCATTCACTGATCCCGCAGTACAGCACCTTGCCTGATGTGATCAGGTCATCGATCGCCCGGAGGGGCTCATCGATTTCCACCTCCGAATCGAAGCGGTGACAGTACAGGATGTCCACGTAGTCGGTACCAAGGCGCTTCAGGCTCCGTTCGAAACTTTCAACGATATGCTTGCGTGAGAGCCCACGATCATTGGGGCCGTTGCCAATGGGCCAAAACACTTTGGTCGCGAGCACCACTTCCCAGCGCGACACGCCCTTCAAGGCCCGCGCCAAGACCTCGTCCGCCCGACCCATCTGATACATATCCGCCGTGTCGAAGTGATTGACGCCGAGATCCAACGCCCGCCGCACGGTGCGAACTGCCATCTGATCTTCCGTGGTACCGCCATAGGTAATCCATGAACCGAGTGAAATAGCACTGACCTTGATCCCAGCTTTGCCGAGCCTGCGATATTGCATCCTCGCCCCCCCTTTGTGCCCTTCCAGCGCATTCCGCAATGACCGCGGTGATCCTGCCTGGACCGAACAAAACCGAGGGAACACCGGACACGCTCCGCCACCGTCCACGGAGCGGCTTTCCCGGGACAGAGTGAGCCGCGAGCCCTTCACACTGACTACCGTTCCTGTTCTTATAGTCTTTTATTTCCGGCTACTGCCGGTTTCCTATTGGAACGTTCCTGCTTCGCAGCCGCCGGTTT
>JAJYVN010000372.1 GCA_021791995.1 Bacillota bacterium | reverse complement strand
GGAGCGATGTTCTTTCAAAACGCGCGCTCCCGTCACACGGCGTTCGTGTCCCCGGCCACGTTTGACTTACTCAAGTACTGGACTGCCGCTCACACCGTGAACGACGCACGAGCGTACTTCACCCAACAAGCAGCTGCGCAAACCGAAACCTATAGTCGTCACGAATTCGACGAATTCATCGACGAGCTCGTCCGGTGGGGCACCCTGACGCAGTGTGAACCTGACGTCTGCAATCGGCGACCCCTTTGTAACTTGGGCATAACGCCTCCCGCCACGGGCCGTTACCGACCCATGACCTTCCCAACGAAGGTTAACATTACAAGCACCATGCGGTGCAACCTGATGTGCAAACATTGTCTTCGCGAGTCAAGCCCATTCCTCGGCACGGACGATGACATGACAACAGACCAGCTCACTGACTTGTTGACACAACTGGACGTTGGTGGCGTCATTGAAATTGCGCTGTCAGGGGGCGAGACGACAACCCGACCCGACATCGTCGACGTGATTCGTCACTCGGCGTCGTTGCGGTGCTACTTTGAGTTTTTCACTAATGGTCATGTATTACGGCCGCGGGTGGTCGATGCTCTACGAGAAGTGGCAGCGGTCAAGGCTAGGGGCCTCCAAATCCACCTATCACTCGATGGGGCCACGGCCGAAGAGCATGACTGGATCCGCGGTCCAGGGTCGTTCCGGTGCGTCGTCAACAGCATGGAGATTCTAGGGAGCTTACAGGCCCCACTCGTCGTCGAATCCGTGCTCACTCCCGCCAGTGCGTCGCTTGCCGGCATTCGCCGGATAGTCGATACGTGTAAGCGGCGCGGCGTCTGGGGGGTCTCGTTCCACGCGGCCTCTCTTTCCGGGAGGGCTGGGTGCAGGCCCAGCGACTTCCTCTTTACCCTTGACGGTTTGGCGCGCTTCCGCAGGGACGTGGAACTGGTTGCCGCCGAAAATTCCGACATTAAGGTCGAGTACGAGCAGTATTTCTATCCAGGGCCACGTAAGCCCGACGCTGAAGTTTCGCTCCCGCCCAACGTCGGCCCACAGGGAATGTACTTGATGGGCATAGGCGCTAATGGGGATGTATATCCTTGCACAGAAGCCATCGGCGACCTCACACAGATCATCGGCAATGTAAAGCGACAGTCGGTACTAGATGTCTGGCAAAGCGAGCGATGGACCATCCATCGGGGAGGATGGGATCTCGTGGACCTTAAGGCGTGCCGTGGATGCATGTTCGATGGGAATTGCCAAATGCAAACGTGTCGGTGTTACGCGAGGCGGGTGCGCGGCGACTTCTACGACGCCATGCCCGAATGCTACGCCAACCGTGAGACGTTGTGGAACCGCTAAGCCAGCTCGACTTTGGACACTTGACACGGAACAGGGATGCTCTGATCGCACTGGCGACGCCGCAAGACCTTCTGCGGCTGTGCCCAGACGCATCGGAGATTTCGGTACCCAGCGTGTTGACATCTCACTTCCAGCAGAGCCCCGCAGTCCTGAACGCTCACCAACGGTTCGTCGCAACTCGCCCTGCGAAGTGGGCTTGGGTCCTTCGAGCCCTCGCTTCGGGTGGCCAGGACGTGTCAAACCTCGTTGACGTCCCAGTGGATGTGATCCAAGCTACCTCACGTATGGGCGACACCGGTCTTGTCCTCGCGGTGTGCCATTTCGGCCTCCATATGCTGGCTCCATACGCACTTGGGGCCATGGTGCGGGGAATGCGGATCGCCGGAGCGGGTGGGGACGAAGGTGTCACCATTGTGGACGCTGTTCGGGCGTTCGCTCCTGAGCTCGCGAGTCGCGTCGAATATTTCTCGTTGCCGCACAAGTTTGTCCTGTTGAAATTGGCGCGGCGCCTGCGGTCCGGTGGCTGCGTCGTTATGTATCCGGAAGTATCCGTCGTACCGGAGAGGGAGCCACTTTTGAGGAATCTGGTCGGTCACGTAGTCCGTGCGCCGGCCGGCATCGAGAACCTGGCTCGAATCTCTGGGGCGCCCGTTCTTCCCTTGGCAATGATAGAGGATCGTGACCTTCATTTCCAGGTCCACGCCGGCGCCCCCGTCACCTATAGCCGTCCTGGCACTGTGACAGACCACGTGTTCAGTTGGTTAGGCAGTGCGATCGAGCGGTGGCCGGAACAGTGGTTCGCCTGGCGCTTCTTTGACATGATGATCGACTCCGGCGATCAAGCAGCCAAGCCTACTTGACCCGCGCCTTCGGCCCTTGGCCGCAGAGCGGAAGGGAAGGTCGGCCATCGTGGACACCGGCGGTCGTGCCCCGGACGACGCAGCGGTCCGGATCATTCGACGCAGCCTCGGTCGATCTTGGAGTCTGGGTGCTGCTGCACTCACAGCAGTCCTCGTGTTGTCGCTCTCCCAGGTTGGTCTGGCGTGGTCCTTCGAGCAAATCGTGAATGCTATCGTCAAAGACAGTCGTCCCGTCTTTACGGTAGGGGTCATTGTGCTCGTCGCCCTTGGGGTGTTGCAACCTCTTTCACAGGCAGCTGCGCTACGGCTTCGCCAAGAGTTAGGGTTTCGCGTCGCGCAGGACCTTCGTCGGCACATTGTGCGCCGGCTGCTCCGGGCCACTATGTCATTCCTCGATGGAACCCATTCGGGTGACCTTTTAACGCGGATCGGCCAAGATGTCGACTTTGTAGAGGCCATGGTTGGGGAGCACATGATTAACTTGGTGCAGCAGCCCCTTCTCGCGCTGATGAGTCTTGTCTA
>JAJYVN010000371.1 GCA_021791995.1 Bacillota bacterium | reverse complement strand
AGCAGCTCGTCGAGCTGATGTCGCCCCGGGTTGTGGATGACCTCCTGGAGCGCGACCAGATCAGGGTCTAATCGCCGCAGCTCCCGGTTGAGCACCTCCTGGCGGTGTGGGTCGCCTGCGACGTTCTCGACGTTCATGGTGAGGATCCGTACCTGCACGGCCATGGTCTCCTTTCTGACTCCTGCACCTACGCCATGCAAGGCGTTTCAGGGGAGAAGCGACCGACGAACTTCGCCATGTCCGTGGGTAGTACCGCCGCGCCTGCACATCTTGGGGCAGCAGGAGCGAACTGACTACCTCCCTTTGACCATGGCGGTTGGAGCCTAACATGGCTGTATGTTGTGGCGCACTACCCGCACCTGCTGCCGGTTGCACTGGCCGCCGTGGCGGGGGCCCTGCGTGCACTCCTGCCAGACGCCAACTACTGGGCTCGCTCCTCGGTCGACGCGGCCCTCGACGGCCGTGTAGGTGGCGGACCCCCAGACCGCCTTCGTTCCGTTACGCGCGATTGACCTCCTCCATGTGTGGCCTCGCGCGAAAAGAGGAGCGCCACCAGCATGGCTGTAGCGACCAGGGTCACCCCCGATACCCAGAGGGCGTGGTGGAGACCAGCGACGAATAGGTACGCCTGCGTCGAATCCAGCAACGAACCGGGTTCGCCTCCCTGAGGCAGACGGGCGAACACGAATGCACCGAACACCGCGACGCCGAAGATCTGGCCGACTTGGCGTAGCGCATTGTGAATGGCCGAGGCCATGCCAGCGCGAGAGGCACCAACCGCGGACACCGCGACCTGGGTCATCGGCGTGAGGCAGATGCCCGCGCCCCCGCCCACGAGAGCGAAGTTCCACCAGATCGCGCCAATGCCCGTTTGGGGCTCCAATCGCAGGAGGCCAAAGCTCCCGATCCCACCAAGGACTAAGCCGGCGAGCATCGGCTTGAGCGGGCCGACGCGGCCTACGAGCCGGCCTGATATCGGGGCACCAATCGCGAACGCGACGCCGATGGCAGAAAGGTCGAGCCCGGTCGCGACAGGGGAGTGACCTTGCACGAGCTGGAAGTACTCGCTGAAGTAGACGATCGCACCCACGAACGCGAAAAATACCACGAACCCGGCAGCGTTGGCCGCCGTGAATGCAGGGCGCAGGAACAAGCAAACGTCGACCAGCGGGTCACCCAGCCGGCGTTCCCAGGCCACGAATCCGGACAACGCCACGATGCCGGCGGCGAACAGGCCGAGGACCGGCGTGGCGTCCCAACCGCTGACCTGGCTCTGGATGACGGCGAACGCGAGCAAGGCCAGTCCAGCAGTTGTCAGGAAGGCGCCAGGCCAGTCGAACGGACCCCGCGCTGGCGCCGGTGCCAGGCGGGGGAGCAACTGTGCCGCCAGAAGCACCAGCGCTACCGTCAGCGGGACGTTGAACAGAAAAACACCGCGCCAGCCGAAGCCTTGGACGAGAAGCCCACCCAGGGCGGGCCCTACCGCCAGCGCGAGACCCGACGCCATCGACCACAGACCGATCGCCTGAGCCCGCTGCCGAGGGTTTTCAAAGATGGCTCTGATGATCGTCAGGCTGCCAGGAATGATCAGTGCTGGTCCGAGACCCTGCACCACGCGGCCGACCAGGAGGATTCCCACCGACGGAGCGAGTCCCGTCACCAGGGAGCCGAGCCCGAAGGTGCTCACGCCGAGGAGGAAGATCTCCTTGCGTCCGCGACGGTCGCCGATGACACCACCCGCTACCAACAGGCTCGAATACACGAGGACGTACGCGTCGACGATCCACTCCAGGTCCGCGGGGCCGGCGCGCAGGTCGGCGCCGATCGAGGGCAGCGCTACGCTCACCAGCGTGGTGGACATCACAGCGAGGAACAGACCCCCGGCCACAATCACAACCGCCGCCCAGGCGCCGCGCGGGGCTGCTGCCGGATGCGATGCTCCCATGTGCATTGCTCGTTCCCGCCCGATGGCGTTTGATCAGCTTGCTGCGCCTCGAACCGGATAAGTGTCGAAGGTGCTTGTGCTACTCCGCCGGCGGCTCGGGGTAATCGAAGACCCGAAGCCACGCCCCATCCGGTTGACGGCGCGCCACCTGGACCCTGATGCCCTGCCCGTCGCGCCGACGCGTCGACGTGAGGGCGAGGTCGCCGCTCCGCAGTGTGGGCAGGGGCTCCTCCGGTTCGAAGTGCGCTACCCTGGCGAGCATCTGTTCATACACGCCACGGATGGCCTCTCGCCCCACCGTCATGTTTCCAGGCGGAAACGCAAGCACCACTTCGGGCGTGTAGAGCGCGGCGAGCCCCTCGGCGTCCCCGGCATTTGCCCGCTCCACGAACAGGCGCGTCAGGTCCTCCGGCTCGCGGGCCCCTGCGATCGTCACTCCGCAGGCCTCCCTCCGGACGTGCGAAATCCTCGGCGGGGCGGTTTGTGGCGACGGTGCGGCCAGCCTCAAACAACCGACGGCTCCAGCCTCGCCGCCTGCCATGCCTCCAGCGTGCATGATCCACAACCTAGAAGTCAAAGACGTATGCCGTCTGTCTGCTAGAATGAATCGTTATGGATCTGCGGCAGCTGGAGTACTTCGTGGCGGTGGCGGAGGAGGCGAGCTTCACAAAGGCGGCCGCCAAGTTGCACGTCGCCCAGCCGGGTGTGAGTGCCCAAATCCGCCGTCTGGAGAAGGAATTTGGCCAGGAGTTGCTCGATCGTTCGGGGCGCATGGTGCGGCTCACCCAGGTGGGTGCCGCA
>JAJYVN010000370.1 GCA_021791995.1 Bacillota bacterium | reverse complement strand
TACTGGCCGTCGCAGACAAAGGTCGCGAGCTCATCCCGCAATTCCTGGACTGCGCGCGCATCTCCGAGCGGGGTGATGCGTGCCTGTCCGTTGTTGGCCAACGCGGTTGTTCGGGGGTCGCGGTCCAGAACCTCGAAGATTCTCATCTCGGTGTTCTACCTCCCGACCCCGTCGAGTGAGATGCCGAAGGCGAGGTAATTCCATCCGTCCCGAGCGTCGAGGAGTCGGTAGTTGTCACCATCCTTGCTTCCAGGAAAGAAGACAACCAAACGCCCGCGGATATCTCCCTCGACCGCGCGCACCAAGTCGGAGACATGGCTGAAGCCATACAGGCTGGCCACTCCCGTGACGGCGACGACGGCATTGGCGTCGGCTGTGGGTTGCCGTAGGACTTCACGGAGAAGGGACGCGACGTGCTCGGTGAACTCTTGCTCCAGCTTCAGAGTCAGGTCGTCGGGCTCTTCAAAGTATGCCTCCCGGTAGTCATCGCCGGCCATCCAGCGCGCGAACACGGCCGTGCAGTCAAACTCCATCCACGCATGCCCCTGGCGGATCGTCGCCTGCTCAAACTCACCCTTGCGCGCGCGGAAGGAGCGTTCCAGTTCCTTGTCATAGACGACGACGATCACGCGCTGGGCACCAGCGACGGTGCGCTGCCATGGTGCGCCGATGTGCCGCTCATACACCGCCGCCAAATCCTCCACTTTGCTCACCGCCCCAACGCTCCCATGCCGGGATCCACCCCGACCGCATGGATCTCGACGATGTTGCCAGAGATCCGCGCGTCCAGCAGCCGGAGCTGCTTGGCTTTTAGTACGACGCCCACGAGGGTGTCCTGACCGCAATCGAAGATCTGCACCCATGGGGCGATGAGGAGATCCCCACCGGAGCGCCCATTGGCCGATCCAAGCCATAGCGCGAAGGCGACCGCCCCCGGTCTGGGTTCAACGAGTACCCTCGTCTTGCGCATCCGCCCGGCCAGGTGTCCGGCCTGTGTCCAGGAGCTCGCGGCGTTGCGGGCGACCTTATCGAGAATCTCCGCCTTAAAGCGCTCTCTCACGCCTTCTCCCAGGGTGGCCAGGAGCGTGGCGCGGACGAGTTCCTCTCCAGGCCGCAATGCGAGAACGGTTGGCGCGGTCAGGCGCAACAACGGATCCCGCCCCAGGGCGCACAGCAACGCCAGAAGCGGCCTGCTGGGCACGTCCACATCCCACAGCCGCCGCAAGACCCGGAAGATCGGGAGGGCCGGATCGAGGCCGTAAAGCTCGTGCAGGCGTCGGTAGGTGAGCCGGCGATTGGAAACCGTGCTCTTGCCGACGGTGTTGTCCTGGACGATGGCGGACACGTAATCCGCACGCGAGGCGGAGGCGGGCACAGCAGCAAGCAGGTCGGTCAGCTCCGTCAGCATGATGGTCCGGCTGCTCTGCGTGCCCCGGTCGCCAAAGCGCAGGCCGGCCTTGACGGCGCCAGGCGTCTCATCGATCCGGGTCCACCGGCTGGCGTCCACGCAGACCATTGATCGCGGAGCCTCCCGTCGCAGCCGGCAAGTTTGCCGGCATACTTGAAGTACGACGGGTGGCACAAATCTCCTGCGTGGGGCGCGCGGCCCTATGCCCGTGCCACCTGTGGTCGCCAAGCATGTGGAGTATGGGGCGTCTCGCGGTGTGTTCAGGAGAACGAGTATCGCCCCCGTGGGGGCGACGCGGAGTCTATGGCCGATGACAGGGACACCGGGCCGGGGTGTGGTGACAGCCGCCGAGGCTGGGCTTGGGCGGTAGGATGGCGACCGCATGCCGCTATCCAGGGGGGCAGTCGCGTCGGCGATGTCAGTCCTGGATGAAGATCATCGCTGCTTCATGGTGTGCGGCCGCGACATGCACGCGAAGGCGACGGTCCGCGGCTAAAAGTAGACCTTCGCCCCGTTGTGCCGTGGTCAGCAAGGAGCATTCGGCCTCTGCCAGCCCGAGCAGGTCCTTGAGTATCTCAAGGTCCCGCGCCTCCTGGCGCATCAGCAGCTTGGTACTCGCGTTGTCGAGGACCGGCTGGCCGAAGCGTGCCAGTTCCGGGGCCAGGAAGTCGATGGCGTTCTGCGTGACGACGACGAGGCTCCCGTGATACTTGCGGATGCGCTTGCTCAGATCGCGGAGGAACCCCAGCGCCTGCGGGGTGTTGGGATCGGCGAGCAACCAAGCTTCGTCCACGACCAGCACCATCCGCCGCCCCGTCGCCCGCCCCTGCCGGACCAGGTCCCACGCGTACCCGAGCAGGTTGAAATACTGCGCCCGACGCACGGAGTCGGATGCATCCACCAGATCGTGCACGTCGAGCACCGTGAAGTCCCCTCCGTCAGGTGCCCTGCTCTGTCCGTTCCAGAGTGCCGCGTCCGCCCCCTGGACGGCCTCCTTGAGCAACAGGTGCAGCCGTGGGTGGTCGGAGACGTGGCGCTGGACGTCCTCCACCGTGGGCCACACCGTTACAGCAGCGGGGTCGGTGTCCCACGCCACCCCACATTCCCGATACGCCGCGAGTACCGCGTCATACAGTACGGCCCGCTCGGTGTCGTCCAGCCCGGGCAGATAGAGTTCGAAGAACGTCTTGACCCGCTGCAGGTGGCCGGCCAGCGGACCCCGCCCGCCTTCCCCGTCATCCACGTCGCTCTCAGGGGTGCCCCGTACCTGCAGTGGATTGACGCGCCCCTCGCCGCCCGCGGCGTTGACCCACGTCCCCCCGACCGCCGCGCAGATGCCCTGATAC
>JAJYVN010000369.1:2379-2756 GCA_021791995.1 Bacillota bacterium | reverse complement strand
TAAGGACCGACGACGGCCAGATCGCGTGGCAAGAGGGAGCAAAAGGCCTCCACCGGGAGGGGAGCCGTGCGAAAGAGCGGCAGCACGTCGGTCTGGAAGTGAGCATCCGTTGTTTCCGGTTGGAGATCCGCCACAGGGCATTCGAGATAGTCATACCCGGCCGCCGCGGCCGTGGCCGCCATCTGGACCGCCCCGCACACACCAAACCGCATCGTTATTCCCGTTCCTGTTCTTATAGTCTTTTGTTTCCGGCTACTGCCGGTTTCCTATTGGAACGTTCCTGCTTCGCAACAGCCGGTTTCACCAGGCCGTTCTCCTGGCCAGAGCCTTCTGCTCCACAGGCGTTTAACGTCTCCAGGGAACTCCCGGCGACAAGC
>JAJYVN010000369.1:0-2369 GCA_021791995.1 Bacillota bacterium | reverse complement strand
GTTTCGCGCCGCGTTCCGGTCTCGGTCGATCTCTGCCCCGCACACCTCACACGGGAAAACCCGCTGCCCAAGCGGCATCGCTGTCTTGATGATCATGCCGGTCGGTAGTTGCTCTACTGGCACAGGCAGCTTGCCGTCGCGGTACATTCGCCACGCGGCTTGGTAGCTGATGCCCTGCTCCTTCGCCCACGTACGTAACTCCATGCACTCAGTATACAACATCTGTTGTTAGATGTAGATCGCATTGGTCAACAGTTGAAGCCCCCCGTGCCAAGGATCCGCCAGCGCGGTCCAGTATTCCTGCTGTCGTGGGTGATGGCGCCCACCCAACTTGCGCCAGCGGTGGTCCATTTGGACGTTGTGGTACCGCTAGCAGGAAGGCATACTCCTTGCGTTAAATACCCTTAAACAGGGTGAAATAATGATGATTTGTTAGGGGGGTTTTATGGATGGCTCGGAGGCTCGCATGGACCGAACTGGCGCCCTCAGCCCGCGCGGAGTTGCAACGCTTTGAGGACGAGATCGCATCACTGGAACGGGGAAGGGGCGATCCGGAGGAGTTTAAAAAATTCCGGTTGCAGAACGGGGTGTATGGGATTCGCCAGTCGGCGGATCGGCAGATGATCCGGATCAAGATTCCCTTCGGCCAGATCACACCGGACCAACTGGATACCGTGGCGGAGATCGCGGAGGAGTATACTCCCTCGCGTCGGACCCACCTCACCACCCGGCAGGACATTCAGATCCACAATGTGGAGCGCCGAGCCGTGCCCGCAGTTCTGCGCCGCATTCACTTGGCGGGCCTGACGACACGGGAGGCGTGCGGCAACACGGTCCGCAATGTGACCGCCTGCCCATACGCGGGGGTGGCTCCCGACGAGCCATTCGACGTAACGCCGTACGCGACCGCCGTCGCAAGTTACTTCCTGCGCAATCCCGTGTCGCAGAACCTTCCGCGAAAGTTCAAGATCGCCTTCGAGGGGTGCAACCACGATCACGCGCGCACCCCCATTCACGATCTTGGCGCTGTTGCGACGATCGAGGGTGGACGGCGTGGATTCCGCATTTACGTGGGGGGCGGTCTTGGGGCCTCACCTCGGAGCGCGGAACTCCTGGAAGCCTTCACTCCCGCCGAGTGGCTTATCCCCACCTGCGAAGCCGTGATCCGTGTCTTCGACCGCAATGGTAATCGAAGCAACCGCAACCATGCCCGGATCAAGTTTCTGATCAAGCAGTGGGGAATCGAGCGGCTGCGGGCGGAGGTGGTGGCGGAGCGGCGGGTGCTCCTTTCCATCCGATCCGGGGATTTACCACTGGAGATCGATACGACCGAGGAGATTGCGCCCATCGCGGGTCTCCCGGTGGAGTCCGCCCCGGTTGGAACCGAGTACTGGGCATGGAGGGCAAGCAACGTACGGCCGCAGAAGCAGGACGGGTACTTCAGCGCGATGATCCGCTGCGCGTATGGTGATCTGCTCCCGGAAGAGGTGCGGCAGGTGGCCGAGGCCGCGCGGCGGTTCTGCGGCGGTCGGATCCGGATCACGATCGAACAGAACCTGTTATTGCGCTGGGTGCCAGAGGCCCTGTTGCCGGCGTTGTATCAGCACCTAACGCGGGCGGGGCTTGCGCGGGCGGGAGCGGGCAGCATTGTGGATATCACGCGCTGCCCGGGAGCGGACACCTGCAATCTCGCGATCACGCACTCCCGCGGACTGGCCGAGGCCTTGGCAACTGCCTTGGACACAGGCGAGTTGGCAAACCTCCCCGAGGCGCGGGAATTCTCTCTCAAGATATCCGGCTGCCCGAACTCCTGCGGGCAGCATCACATCGCGGATATCGGTTTTCATGGCGCCAGCAAGAGCGTTGAGGGGAGAGACGTTCCCCACTACCTGATCCTGGTGGGTGGTGGTACCGTGGAGGGCAAGGCATCCTTCGGTCGTCCCATCGGCCAGGTCCCCGCGCGGCGCGTGGCGGCGGCCGTGCGGGCACTGATTCTCTATTTCCATGCGGAGCGACAACCGGGTGAGAGCTTTGCCACCTTTGTGCAGCGCGTGGGTCTGCCTCAGCTGCGCACGCTGTTAGAGCCCTTTCGCACGATCCCGTCGTATGCGGATGAACCCGACTTCTATGAGGATCTGGGGGCGCCGAATCGGCCCTTCCTTGTCCAGGTCGGCGAGGGTGAGTGTGCGGTGTAAGGGAACGTTGGCCTGTACGGTTGTGATCTGCCGTTTTCGATCCCCTGCGGCGCACCCACACGGGATCGAAGGACAATGATTCGTGTGTCGCGAAGTTTGTCCGCCGATGTGGGGATTCAACTGTTGAGCAACTAGATCTACGTCTAACGACAGATGTGGTATACTAAGTGCATG
>JAJYVN010000368.1 GCA_021791995.1 Bacillota bacterium | reverse complement strand
GGACGCAGATATCGCGGCTGGGGAGAGCAGAGATCAGTTGAACAAGTTCCCCCGCCTCGGTGGCGGTCAGACCGGCCAGGGCCTCGTCCAAGAGGAGCAGCGACGGTCCAAGTGCGAGCGCTCGAGCAATCTCCATGCGCCTCTGTTGACCTAATGGCAGCTCCCTGGCGAGTCGGTGCTGCACGTCCGAGAGGCCGACACTTCCGCACAGCTCGGCTGCCCGTGCACGTGCCGCGCCGCGACTCTCGCCGCTGGCCACCGCTGCAAGCTCAACGTGCTCCATGACGGTGAGGGATCGCCATGCCCTTGTGATCTGGAAGGTTCGGGCCACCCCGCTTCGGGCCGCCTCCCAGGGCTTCCACCCCAGAACCTGCCGGTCCCCGAACCAAAGCTGGCCTGACGTGGCGCGGACGCCTCCTGAGATCACGCCGAAGAGCGTGGTCTTTCCCGCACCATTCGGCCCGATGAGAGCGTATATCCCTGGCCCTCCGAGCTCGAAAGTGACGTCGCGCAGAGCCTGCACTCCACCGAACCGCACACTCACGCCCTGCGCCCTGAGCATCACCATGGCCGCACCCCCTTTACCCGTGCGCCGGCCCGACGCAAGGCCGTCGCCACAATGGGGCGTGCCGCGAGAATTCCTTGGCTGAAGAACATCCCGACCAGGATGATGACGATCCCGTAGATCACGGGCTCGAGGCCGCTGGCCTGACCCGGCAGATCGAGCGCCAGGTTCTGCTGCAGCGTGATCACCAAGGCCGCCCCGACCACCGGCCCCCAGAGGGTGCCGAGCCCGCCGAGTACAGCGACCAGCACGATCAGGACGGAGAAGGGAATGCTGAGCACGGTATTGGGGTCGACAAACAGGGCCGCCATGGCGTAAAGACCACCCGCCACAGGTGCAGGAATGCACGACACCACCGCTGCCACGGCCTTCCACCACGTGGTGCGAATGCCAAAAGCCTCCGCCGCAACCGGGTCGTCGCGGATAGCCCGCAGGTAGAGGCCGGTCCGAGTCCTGAGGATCCACCACACGCCGAGGAGGGTGACCCCGAGGAGCCCGAGGCCCAGCTCGAAGAAGGGGGTTGCGTTGAGCGGTGAGAACTCCAGAGAGCCGAGGCCATAGGGGGTGATCGGGATCTCGAGGCCCCCGCTCGCGCCAAGCGGTGACGCTGCCGAGACAACCAGTGACGTGACCTCGAGTATGGCCAGGGTGGCGATGGAGTAGTAGTGGGTACGCAGGCGGAACAAAGGCAGACCGGTGATCAGTGCGATGAGGCATGCGATGGCGACGCCGGCGCCAATACCCACCCAGGGAGATGCGTGAAACGACGTCACCGAGACGCCTGCACCGTATGCTCCCGCGGCGAAGTACACGGCATACGAAAACGAGATCTGGCCACCGTAGCCCCCGAGCAGGTTCCAGCCCAGGGAGGTCGCCGCAAAGACCGTGACCTGGAAGCTCACGGTCTCCCATCCCAGGCCGCCCACCACCAGGGGCGACAATCCCGCGACCACGAACGCTAGGCCCACGAGCACAGGCCTGTTCCGCCGAGCGAGCAGCCACCTCACCGGGCCCACAATCCCGGATGCAGACGATTGGTTCTCGCCCCTGACGACGGCCGGCCTGGGCCGGCGGGCGCCCGGCATCAGCACCGGCGTCACGACGTCCCCCGCAGCCCCATCGGCCTGACCACCAAAATGACAAGAAACACCGCGAAGGCAACGGCGAGACCATACTCCGAAAGATAGGTGGTGCCCAGCGACTCGGCCACACCCATGATCAGGCTGGCAAAGAAGGCACCCCAGATGGACCCGAAGCCACCGAGGATGACCACGACAAACCCAAAGATTGCAAACGTGATGCCCACCGTTGGATCTACGGCATACGTCTGCATGAAGAGCGCGCCGGCCACACCGATCGTGATCCCGGAGATGCCCCAGGCGAGCATGAACACGCGCCGGGGTCTGATCCCGACGAGCTGCGCCGCATACGGGTCCTGGGCGACCGCCTGGAGGCTCGCGCCCATCCGAGTGTGATGAACCAAATATGACACGAGGGCGATGCACACCACCGCTCCGAACGCGGCGATCGCCTCGGGGGCAGTCACGGTGACTGCCCCCGCCGTGAGACGAAATCCGCTGACGACCGTATTCGGGATCCCTTCCGTGTTGGGGCCGAGCCATAGCTGCGCACCCCCCTCCAGAGCCGCCGAAGCGCCCAGGGTCACCACCATCTGCGCGATGACCGGCTTCCCCGTCAACGGCCGGATCAGCCCCTCGTACGTCAGTATCCCGATCGCGATCCCGGCCACCGCGGCTATCGGGAGCGACAGCAGCGGGTCGAAATGGGCACCGGACCAGAGGAAGAACACAAGGTACATAGCCACCATGACCAGGTCACCCTGCGCGAAGTTCACCAACTCCATGGTGCCAAATATCAGTGTGAGGCCCACCCCGACCAGGGCATACTCGCAGCCAACGAGCAGCCCCGCCACCACACCGCTCTCTAACAGCCCCATGACTTCCGTCTTCCTAGGCTTCCGACCCCAAACGCCTCACACCTAGCGCGAGCTGAATGCCGGAGCGGGCCACACCGCGGACGCCTGTGCCACGCTGGCCGGATACACGGCCTTGAACTCCCCCGCCTGCATCTGGACGATGGCCGCTGATGCCAGCGCGTTCTGCCCGCTGCTGTCGAACTTGATACCTGCCCACGGCATGATCGTCTTGGTTATGTCCAGGTTGGCAAGCGCATCGCGCACCG
>JAJYVN010000367.1 GCA_021791995.1 Bacillota bacterium | reverse complement strand
TGGCCGCCTGTTGCGAACGATCCAGATTGCGGATACTGGCATCCATCCGGGCTCGGGTGTCGGGAACAACCGCACGGGAATTACACAGGATACCGTCGGGGTGCCGGTCATCGCCATCGGTGTGCCAACGGTCGTTCACGCCTCCGTGATTGCCTCCGATACACTCGGACTCTTGGCGCGCGAGGCGCGCGCCTTTCGTCGCTTCGAGGCCAACGACGACAACACGCGCCAAGAGCTCATCGCCAAGGTATTGGCGCCCGCCGTCGGCGACCTGGTCGTAACGCCTAAAGACATCGACTTCGCGATCGCTGAACTGGCCAAGATGATCGCCGCCGCCCTCAATGCGGCCCTCCATCCAAGGATGGCGGCGAATCCCGCCTTGGTCTGAAGCTGCACGGATCATGCGCATACGGTATCGTATAGGGGAGAGGGGGAAGCAGTGTGGGCGAACGCCGTCAGACGATTTGTTCGGCACGCGCCATTGTCTTGCGACAGGCGCCCCAGGGGCTTCAGGTCCTCGTCTGCCACCATGATCATCCTGGCCGGTCCTTCTGGTGCTTCCCGGGAGGCGTCGTGGAGCACGGAGAGGACTTCGCTACAGCAGTCCGCCGCGAATTGCGCGAAGAGACAGGACTAGAGATTGAACTCGATGGCCTCTTCTCCGTGCTCGACCGAGTCAATGTTGCCCCCGACGGTCGGATTGAGATTTTCCTCTTGGCGCATGTGATTGGGGGTAACCTTCATCTCGGTTCGGACCCGGACCGTCCTGCCGGAGTCCCTGCGACACTGGTCGATGTGCGCTGGGTTTCGGTGGGTGAACTTGCGGCACACCGGGTGCTTCCAGAATCGGTGGCACACGCGCTGGATCAAGGGAGGACCACCGTTTTACCATTGGACATGGTCTGACCATCCGCGCGGAGCATCGCTCAGCGCCGCTGCACCAGGTAGCCCAAGTCCGCCAGCACACCTTGGGCCGCACTCGCCAGTTCGGCTGTGGCAAATCCCAGGCGAAGCGTACCGCCCTCCCCCTCGCGCAGTCGCAGAATTTCGATATCCTGGATATTGATCGATCGCTCGCCGAGAGCTTGCGCGAGCGTTCCAATCACACCTGGGCGATCGGGCACGTAGAGCACTAGGTCATGATACGCGGGTAGGAGGCCCTTCTGGCGCAAGGGAATCTGCCGGCGGGTCTCCCCAGCAGCTGCAAAGTGCCGCCGGATCGACGCACGATCGGCGTCTGCCACCGCTTGTTTCAACGCGGCGAGGACCAGCTCGATGCGCTCCACCCCACGCACCACTTCGTCCCGATTGGTCTCAAGCACGTCCAACCACATCTCGGCCGGGCTAGACGCAATGCGGGTGGTGTCCCGAAAGCCACCGCCTGCGAGCGCCAGCAGTTCCGCGTCGGCTATAGCGGCCCGTCCCGTGGCCTCGGCCAACGCGACCGCCACCAACTGGGGAACATGACTGACAGCAGCGACACGACGGTCGTGCATCGCACAATCCATCAAAACGGGATGAGCGCCGGTGGAGCGGACCAAGGCTGATACGCGATCAACCACCGAATCAGGCGTTTGCTCCGTCGGGCACAGTGCCCAGACCGCCTGTTCAAAGAGGTAGGGGTCGGCCGCCTCCACACCGGATCGTTCCGAACCCGCCATGGGGTGCCCGCCCAGAAACCAGGTCTCGGGTGGATGCGCCGCTTCCAAGGCCGAGCACATGGCAGCGGTGATCTCCCGCTTCGTGCTCCCCACGTCCGTAATGATGCACCCGGGCGCCGCGAGCGACACCACGCGCGGGGCAAGAGCAATGCAGGTCTGGATGGGGGCCGCCAGCACGACCAGATCCGCGCCTTCCAATGCTTCCCGCAGATCCGTCGAACCGTGATGAATCGCCCCGACCTCCTCCGCGCGACGCAAGCGATCCTCATCCCGACCGAATCCTACCACGCGTGCAACCGTTCCGGAGCGCCGCCAGCGCAATCCGAGGGACCCGCCGATCAACCCCACCCCAATGATCGCAACACGCTCGGCAAGCACGGCAGCACTCCTTTTCCGCGCAGGGGGCTGGCGCACAAACCGGCCACATCCCCGCCCAACCAAGGGACGTCGCGATCCGGGAAGCGCCGGGCACGGTTGCCGACCCCCTCGAACAAACCGCCCCAAAACGCACCGAGGCCGCGCGCACGTGCGCTAAACATCATCGTGCACAGCGACCGCCACGCGCTAACCCAAATGGTCGCAGGGAGAAGCAACATAGGCCGTGCGTTGCGGGCGAGGGCCTGACAAGGCCGACCGTAATCCCTTCGGACGAAAAGCTGTCGCAGAATGTGGAACACGTCCGGCGCGCGGGCCTACGCTCACCCGTTATATACCACACGCAATGCCTGGCCACCATCGGTCGTCCCGTCGATGCGACGTTGCCCCCCTTAGTGTGAGGCCCCACCCAGCGGATCGGTGCACGCACCATCGCCCCCCAATCAATGGGCAGGCTCTGGCTAGTCCGTGGCAAATCGCCATTGGAGGTCACAGCTTGAAACCCGCCGGGCGCGGATGCCGATGATTCCTTTGCCAATGCAAGCCCGCCATTGAAAGGTCCGGCGGGGCCCTTTGGACCGCGCGGCCCGGGAGCGCCGCGATGCGCAATCAGGGAAGAGGCTTCTACCGGGTGATGAACGGGGGTCGTGAATCCCGACAGTAGCCATATTACCCCCGCGAGCGCTGCTGCAAAACCTCCGAAGGCGGCCCAGATTCCTAACCGCGGACCACCCATAACCGACCTC
>JAJYVN010000034.1 GCA_021791995.1 Bacillota bacterium | reverse complement strand
GTCCGCCACCAGGGCCTCGGTAACCAGGATCATGTTAGCGATGCTCGCGGCGTTCTGCAGGGCAGAGCGCGCCACCTTCGCTGGGTCGATGATCCCCTTCTGGTACATGTCCACATAGTCCATCGACAGGGCATCGAAGCCTTGCCCCACAGGTAGCTGCCGTACCTTGTCGACAACGACGGCACCATCCAGCCCAGCGTTCTCGGCGATCTGGCGCAGGGGCTCCTCCAGGGCGCGCCGCACAATGTTAATGCCGGTCTGTTCGTCGGGCTCGTCTGCCTTGAGCTTGCCGAGCGCATTCTGCACCTGGATGAAGGTGACCCCGCCGCCGGGTACGGCCCCCTCTTCCACGGCCGCACGCGTCGCCGACAACGCGTCCTCAATGCGCAGCTTCTTCTCCTTGAGTTCCACCTCCGTAGCCGCCCCAACCTTGATCACCGCAACGCCACCAGCCAGTTTGGCCAGGCGCTCCTGCAGCTTCTCGCGGTCGAAGTCACTGGTGGTGTCCTCAATCTGGCGCTTGATGGCTGCCACGCGATCCTTGATCTGCTTGGAATCGCCACGACCACCCACGAGCGTGGTCTCTTCCTTCTCCACAACCGCCCGCTCACAGCGGCCTAGAGAATCCAGCGTAACGTTCTCGAGCTTCATGCCCTTGTCCTCACTGACAACGGTGGCACCGGTGAGGATCGCGATATCATCCAGCATGGCCTTGCGGCGGTCACCAAAGGCGGGCGCCTTCACCGCGCACGCCTGCAGCGTGCCACGGATCTTGTTCACTACGAGCGTAGCCAGGGCCTCGCCTTCCAGATCATCCGCCACGATCAGGAGCGGACGGCCGACCTGAAGCACCTTCTCGAGGATGGGGATCATGTCGTTAAGGGCACTGATCTTCTTGTCGGTCACGAGAATGTACGGTTCGGACAGGACCGCTTCCATGTTCTCTGTATCGGTGACGAAGTATGCGGAAACGTAGCCACGGTCGAACTGCATCCCCTCGACCACTTCAATGGTCGTTTCGAGGGTCTTGGCCTCCTCGACCGTGATGACGCCTTCCTTGCCGACCCTGTCCATAGCGTCAGCAATCATGCCGCCAATCTCAGGATCCTTGGCCGAGATCGTGGCAACCTCCGAGATGGCCTTACGGTCCTCCACCGGCTTGGAGATCCGACGAATCTCCTCCACCGCCGCGTTGACCGCGCGCTCGATCCCACGCTTAATGTGCACGGGCTTGGCGCCGGCGACCACGTTACGCAGCCCCTCGCGGACCATCGCCTGCGCCAGAACGATGCCAGTCGTCGTGCCGTCTCCGGCGATGTCGTTGGTCTTGGTTGCGACTTCCTTGAGCAGTTGCGCGCCCATGTTCTCAAGCGGGTCCTCAAGGTCAATGTCGCGCGCGATGGTTACCCCATCGTCGACCACCTGGGGCGGACCGAATTTCTTCTCCAAAACCACATTGCGGCCCTTGGGGCCGAGCGTCACCTTCACGGTATCGGCCATCGTGTTCACGCCGCGCTCCAGGGCTCGGCGCGCCCTCTCGTCAAAAACGATCTGTTTGCCAGCCATGTGCTACCTCCTTCAACCACAGATGAACGCCGATCATGGGATGCGGATCCACGGGTTGGCTCCTTCGATATCATTGCACGATGGCCAGAACGTCCCTCTCGCTGAGGATAAGGACGTCTTCGCCATCCAGCTTGACCTCAGTGCCGGAATACTTGGAGAAGATGACCGTGTCGCCCTCTTTGAGGTCGAGCGGTCGGCGCTCCTTGCTGTTCTCAATGAACGCACCATTCCCAACAGCCAGCACCTTGCCCTGTTGCGGCTTCTCCTTCGCCGTATCCGGCAACACAATCCCCGACTTCGTCTTCTGCTCCTCTTCCAACGCCTTCACTACAATCCGGTCTCCAAGCGGTCGGATGTTCAGCTGCGTCTCCCCCTTTACCGGTTTGCTCGCCAACCTGTCATCCCTCCTTCCCCCATGGATCGGAACGTTCCTGTTAGCACTCACTTGCATCGAGTGCTAACGCCTGTGTCCGTATGATAGAGAAGGCGACTGGTCTGAGTCAACTAGTAATGGCCGCAATCGTCAGATTCTCAAGCAACCGCTACGGCTTGGCGGAACTTCAACAACGGCACGGGACGCTGCTCGGGGCAAACTACCCCCGGAGGTGGCCGGTCGTGCTTTTTTCCCGAGTGCGCCGTGCGCTGAGACGAACGATGGACCGCGGGGGGGTTCCGACCGAACGCGCTCGACGGTTTTGGCAGGGCGCTGTGGTAAAGCTGCGACACTGGCTGCAGCGGCAACCCTGGCTCCGTCGCGGCGGGACGGCGATGGCGGCATCGTGGCGCGGCGCCGTCCATTGGTTTCGGGCCCTGCCCCGGCGCACGCAAGTGGCGGCGGGAGCAACCGCCCTGGGACTCGTTGCGATCGCCACGCTCTGGACGGTCTCAAGCCAGGGGCAACCGCGTTTGATGCCCGCGATCTTCCCCACACCAAAGATCATTGGGTTCTACGAGAACGCCTACACGGGCAGTCCCAGCTCGTTCCCGTCCGTGCAGGCGCACTACCAATCCATCAACACAGTGCTCGCCTTCTGGTACAGTATCACGGGCAGTGGGCAGCTCAAGGCAAACCAACCAAACCTGGCGGATGCCCGCTGGATCGCGGACCATGGCGTGCGGATGGGCATCCTCGTCAACAACGTCGCCGGATCCTCCGGCTCGAATGCGGGAATGCTGACGAGCAGCGCAACAAGGCAAAAGGCCATCGGCACACTCGCGCAGTTGGTCCAAAACGATGGCTACCGCGCGGTCAACATTGACTTCGAGGACCTCCCGCCCTCGGTCAGCTCCAACCTGACCCAGTTCATGGCCGATCTGCGGACGGCGTTGCCCTCTGATATCCAACTGTCGATTGACGTGTTCCCCCCCATCGGCGTACCAACGAGTCTGAACAGCGCCTACAACTACTCTGCCCTGGCACCATACGTGAACTACGAAGTGATCATGCTCTACGACCACCACTCGAGCGGCGGCCCGGCCGGCCCCATCTCCCCGTGGAGCTGGGTGACCGAGAATATGCATTCGCTCCTACACACCTATGGGGTGCCGGCCTCCAAGCTCGTGCTTGCGGCGGGCGTGTATGGGTACGATTGGCCCGAGGGCCAAACCACCGCCGCGGAACTGCCCCTGACATCCGTGATGGCCCTGCAAAAGGAGTATAGCGCCTCGATTCATCTGGACCCCACTTCGCGCAACCCGTACTTCACCTACACCACCGCCAGTGGCCAGAAGCATGTCGTCTGGTTTCAGAACCAGACGACCGTAGCGCAGCGGGTCACGTTGGCGAAACAACTCCACCTAAACGGCGTCGCCATCTGGGCCCTCGGAGAGGAGACCCCGGCAGTGTGGGGCGCGATCGCCGCAAACCTCTGAGACTCAGCGCAACACGATCGGGGCCAATCCCATGGCCTCCAGCCGAATGCACGCGGGACGGATCATCGTGGGACGCAAGGGATCCAACCGCACCTGCCGCTCCTCACCAGGGAGACAGTCAAAGTCGTTGGGGGTAACGTCCCACCCGTGCGCAGAGAGGTGGACCCCCAGCGCCGCATCGGGACCTTGGTTCCGCACCCGCACGCCGTCGCCACTCCACGCTAGAGTCAGATCCGGAGACGGAAGTCGACGCAGGGGGGCAAAGGGTGGACCATCGGTCACCGTGAAGGCATAGCTCTGGCAGACCGCGTCTCCCCAGTGTAACCGCAACAGAAAGACGTCGCTCGGCACGGGCTCCACCGACCAACGGATCGTGCCCACGGGGGCCGATGGCGGACACGAAAGCGATACAGGCAGCGCTTGGCGCAAAAGAAGAGCGCCTCGCACAGTCCACAATTCCGCCACCACCTCGGTGGGTGGCTCTGCGCCACGGGCGTGGATCCAGATCTCCCCACAGAACTCGTCCCCGGGGCGGTGCGCCACGCGCTCGTAGCGGCAAGAGGCGTGCAGGGGTGCAAAGGAACGCCGCAGCACACCGTAGGCTGGCTTCGGCTCCCCGTCATACTCCAAAAGCGAGTTGTTCGCTGTGTTGGCATAGGGCTCATTGCCCATCCAGATCAGCGCGCCCGACGCCTTTGGCTCGCGACGGCGGACGGATTCGATGCAGTAGCGGAGGGCTTCCGCCTGCAGGTAACGGCTGCAGGCGACATAGGCGGGAAGATCCGGCTGGTCCTCGCGCCACGGGCCAAAGAGTTGGAGCATCTGGTACCACTGAATCCACCATTCGCCATGGTGGACCCAGAGCGGGTTGGCGTGACTGGGCGGCCAGAGCGCATGCCCCGCCGCAATTCGGTTCAGCACTTCCATACGACTGGCACCTGGTGCCCCCATCTCCGAACGGACCAACGCATCGTCCGCATTGAAGTATGCATACTGCGCAGGATGACCACGGTAGCCCCAGGGTCCGTGCACGTCGTGATGCAGTCCCAACCCAGCATCCTCGACCTTGCCGCCAAAGCGTGGGCCGGAGGGGCTGCTCGGAAAGAACATCCGGCCGGGGTCCTCCTCTGCCAAGAGCGACGCCAGAGCTGCGATGTTCGGGTGCGCTATTGTCACCGGTGTCCCGTCCGACTGCGTCAGTTCGTTGCCCCCGCCCCATGCGGCAAGACAGGGATGCGCGCGCCGACGCAAAATGGCGTGCGAGGAGACAAAGGCGAGTTCTGCCACCAGCGTGGGATCATCCGGGGGTACATTGTCCAGGCCCGAAGACGACTGCAAAAACTCCTGCCAGACCAAAAGCCCCATCGCATCACAGAGGTCGTAGAAGGCCTGCCGTTCGATCACCGCCCCACCCCAAACCCGCAAGAGCGTGCAGCCCATGCGACGGAAGCGCTCCAAAAGTGGGGCATAGTCCTCCGAACGCAGCTGCCCGTAGAGCGGGCTCGGCGGCACCCAATTGACCCCCTGCAGGAATACGCGCTGACCGTTGCAGAGACAGGTGTAGGGAAGAGCGGATTCCGGTGCTCCTGGATTGGCCACAAAGGCAATGCGGCGGAAACCCGTGTCCAGGGCATACTCGTCACTCTGCTCCCCATTCGGGCCGATCACGCGCACCTCTACCCGATACAAAGGCTGCGCACCCAAAACCGAAGGCCACCAGGGTCGCACCCCGAAGAGGCGGACGTGGAGGTGTCGCTCATCGCTCGCCATCCCCCGGATCGCCAAGGGTGCGGTACCCTCGCTTGAGGCTACCTCCCCCGTCCAGATGGGATGTCCCTCGGCCGAAACGACGCGCACTTCCACCCTGTGGGCCGCGCTGTTCGGTCCCTCCAGAAAGATTCGGGCATCAAGGATCCCTGCGCTGTCGTCCCAGTCCCCAACGGCCGATACCCCCAGGATGCGGACGGGACCCGTCGTCACAAGCCGGGCGTCCTCCCAAATGCCCACAGGCACAATCCGCGGACACCAGTCCCATTGGTAATTGAAACGCGACTTCAAGATAGCGATTCGGCTTGTGTATCCGATCTGACCGGTAACCTCGGGGGGCGGATCAAAGGCCACCGTCAGGGTGTTGTCCGCCCCCGGTACCGCGAGTTGTTCGGTCACCTCAAGGGTCACGGGACGGAACATGCCCGAGAACCGTCCCAGAGACCGCCCATTCAGCGAAATCTCTCCACTGTGGTCCAGCCCGTCGAACTGGAGAAACCGCCGCAGACCATCGCCCTCCGGGGTAGGGAAGTGCGTCCGATACACCCAATCGCGGTGTTCGACCCACTCCGCCTCCCGGCTGGCAAAGCCAACATTCAGATCGGGCAGGACGCCCGCTGCCTGCAGGTCAGCCTGCACCGCGCCCGGCACGGTCGCCGGCACAGGGCCGACCAAGGGTCGATCGGGACGGAAACGGCCCGCATTCGGCCAATAACCCATGACTTCCCAGGATAAGGCACCAAGATCCATGCGCACCCGCGATCGCCTCCCAATCACACCTTGAGCCGCCAGATCGGTCCAAACGGGATCGTGCCTCGTGCTTGTAAGCGCAACGTCACCACTCCCTGCACGGCCGGCATGGAGATCGGGGCAAATTGCCCTCGGGCACAGAACGGGACAGGGGTGTTCGAGATCTGGGCGGTTTGTCGCTGACCACCTGGCAGGTCAACTACCAACTCCACGTCACTCTCCCAGATCGCGGGGGCGGTGTTAGCCATCTCCACAACCAGGGTCCCGGGCAGAGAAGCCGTACCCCCGTTTGGAAGTTCCACGCCCCCAACCTCCACACGCGCAAAGGCTGCGTTCAGCGCCTGCAGCGGTCCTGTACCGGAATACGGGGCGCCCCCGACCGCGACCAAGGGGCAGTTGATCGAAGTGGTACCCTGCCCAGGTAGTTCGATGCCCAAGAGCTCCCCAGCCTGAAGATCCGCCGCATACTGCGCGCCAAAGGCCTGTTGGATTCCAGCATAGCCAGCAACATACTGATCGCGGTCCGCCACAATCCACCGGGTGGGTTGCGGCAGGGCTTGGAGAGCAGCCATGGTTTCTGCCGCCGCTGCCGTGGCAACCGCAGCCGGCCGCGAGCTGCCGTCTGCGTTCAGGATCCCGTAATCCGAATCCTCGTCGACCCGCCACCCACCCGGCATCCACCATCCGGTGCCGCCATTGGAACCGCTACGCTGGATCAAATCCCACAGGCTCTGATAGAGCTCTCCTGCCTCGGTCCGAAGGCCAGCCGGGTCCACCCAAATGGACATGCCCCACTCGATCCAGAACACGGGCTTGCCGGCGCTTACCGCTCGGCCCCAGGAGGCAATCAGCCCACCCGCAGCCGCATCCGCGTACGATGGACCAAGTCCATACCCTTCCGGTGTCAAAAAATCCATAAACGCAGCCCCGCTTGCCAGATCGAGCGGCATCCCCGTCACCACAGCCATGCGCGCCCCTCCCCCGGTGCGTGCGCCGATCACATGCGTATCGCCGAGATTACGGATCGCCCGCCAGCTTTGGGCGTATCCCGCTGCCACCGTGTCGTCGATGAAGCGGCGGTAGGCAGCCACCATGACCCTCCAGGGCCCGTCCTGCAAAAGCTGCGCATCCGTCGGTCCGTCGGCTCCGCCCTGATACCCCCAAACCGCCTGAGCAGCGCCGAAGCTCCCATACTGATCATCGATCCAGGATCCCCACGCGCTCGACAGATTCGCAGCCCGCTCCGACTGGTCCCCGGCCGCTGGATCCCAACAGAGGTCATAGGCAAAGAGCGCGGCATCCTGCGGGAGGTCCGCCGCCGTGATCAGCGCGGTGAGCGTCGCGGGATCCGGGGAGAACGGATCACCACCGTTCACAAAAACCATGGCCCGAATACCGTGCGCATCACAGCGCGCCAAAAAGTCACGGAGTGCCGGTGCCTGGTCCTCCTCCTCATATTCGATCCCCGTCACCACGTTGAACCCAAGCCCGGCAAGCACCGCCAGATCCGCCTCTACCACATCGGGATCATAGAGCCCTGGGCTGAGCCATCCTTCGGCGAAAAGGTCCGCCGCGAGCCCGGAGGTCGAGCGCGGCCAGTAGTTGACGCCGACCGGCCGCCAGGGTCGAGAGCTCGACATGAACTCCCCGTCTGACTGCGAGATCTGGGTCTGGCTGCGCTCGGGCGGCGTCGTATAGGCTCGGAGCGGCATCGCCAGACGGTCCACCTTCCGCGCGCCAAGGGTGAGATCCACCGTCAGTGTGTGGGCACCGGGAGACAGCGCGGGTAGCGCACCATCCACCTGACTGCTCCTCCATGGCCCCCGCGCGGCATCCGCTGCCAGGGCTGAACCGGCCGCGATCAAAGGCTGCACAGCCGCCGTCCCGACCCCTTTCCCGTCGATCTGGAAGGTGACCGAAAGCCCGCTGGTCGCAGCGCGCCCTTGCAGCACCACCGCAGGCAACGTGCCACCGCTCGAACCAGCAGCCACCGCCGGGCCTGGACCGGCCGCCTGCAGCCACGCTCCGCCAAGGACACCACCGAGTGCCTGTGCCACGAACTCGGCCACCCAATGTGCGTTCGCCTTCAGCGCACTGGGGGGCAGCCCGATCACAACCTGGGCGCCTCCGGCCTGGGGACCGCTCCAGTGGAGAATCGCGGCTCCCGGCGCACCTCGGCGGGCACCATCCACCCCACTGGCAACCGCGAGAGGCACGAAGCGTTCGGGTAGTTCCGTGGTCGGAATCCCCCATCCACGTGCCCGATAAACGGGGAACACAACGCCGGTGAGTCCACGGAGCGCGGGGAGACCCTGCACCCAGACCTGATCGGATGCGAGCTCCACTTGCACCGCATCGACTGCCACAAACGCCTCATCCGCATCCCCTGGGGGCACCGGCCAGATCCCTGTCAACCGCGGTGGCTGGGGCACCGCTTGGAGGGTGGAAGAGGCTGCCGTCGTTGCGAAATCGACGATGTTGAGTAGTAGTGCGCCAGTCAGGGGACCAGTATAGGTTGTGTCAAAGCCGAGCCAGAGCCGGACAGCGGTGCCCGGGTCAAACGTCTGCGTTGTGCTTCCGGTCGACTGGAAGTCGGTTGGGGCGAGGACATAGCCCTGCAAGCCCTCGCTCAGCGGGACAGTGGCAACCCATAACGTCCCGCCGCTGTCCTCCCACTCCACAACAAACCGCGTGGTCTCGGCATTGCCTCGTGCCGAGAAGACAGTGAGTGTTTCCCCGGTGCCGAAACGGGCATCCACTCCCACGAGTGCCGTCCCATCGAGCGCACTAACGCTCAGTTCGAGGGTGCGCGGCTGCCCCTGCAGGACGGGTCGAGACGCTCCACCTCCGGAACGCACAGACCAAGCGCCGAACGGAACGCTCCAGGGAGGCTCCTTGGCTAGGGCCGTAACCGCCCGCAGCAGCACCTGCCCCATGGGTAGCCACGCCTTCCCCGAACGACCCAAAAGCTGATCAAACGCGGGTCCACCGACACTCGCCAGCACTCCCGGCCGCCCAGAAGAACCGGGAGTTGTCAGATACGACCAAAGCGGTGACAGTGCACTTGCCGGCAGCAGACGGCAGTCTGCCAAGATCAGCGCCGAGTAGCGATCCGCCGTAAGCTCAGTGCGCGAGCTCACGAGGCTGCCATCCACCACCTCACCCCGGAGGTCAAGGCGACGTAGAGCACCCAAGAGCGGATCCACAACCGACCACTCCGCGCCGGGAAAGTCATCGCGCAAGATGGCCACAGGCTCCCCCTGAGCTTTGGCGCGGGATGCACGGGAGCATGCCGCCAAGCCGGCCACCGCACCCGTAGCGGCCAGGGCGGCAAACAACGCGCGGCGTTTGATTCGCATTCCCATCCGAGCGACACACCTCAGGGGATGCCTTCGCCTCCATGGGGCCTGCTTCCTTCGGGCATGAAAACGCCCGTTGGGTGCAGGGACCTATGGGCCGGTCGGTAATGCCCACGGCGGGACCTGGTCGTTACCACGCATCTGCGGTTGGAACTTAAAACTGGTCTCCCCAGCGGTAGTTGGGCGGCTCGCGCGTGATCTGAACATCGTGGGGGTGACTCTCCCGTAGTCCCGCAGCGGTGATGCGCACAAACCGACCGCTACGTCGGAGAGACTCGATGTCCCGTGTACCGCAATACCCCATCCCGGAGCGAAGCCCACCGATCAGTTGATAGATCATGTCCGACACGGGACCGCGGAAAGGCACCCGTCCTTCGACCCCCTCTGGGACAAGCTTGGTGTATCCCTCCTGGAAGTAGCGGTCGCGACTGCCTTCCTCGAGCGCACCCAACGAACCCATGCCGCGGTAGACCTTGTAAGAACGACCCTGATAGATCTCTAGCTCCCCAGGGGTCTCCTCCGTCCCTGCCAAGAGGCTCCCCACCATCACCGAGTGAGCACCCGCAGCCAGGGCCTTAGGGATGTCCCCGGAATACTTGATGCCGCCGTCCGCAATGATGGGCACGCCGTAGCGCCGTGCAACCTGAGCGCACTGCCAGATGGCCGTTAGTTGTGGCACGCCCACACCGGCCACCACGCGCGTGGTACAGATGGACCCCGGCCCCACCCCGACCTTCACCCCATCGACGCCCGCTTCACAGAGCGCCTCCGTCCCCTCGGCAGTCGCCACGTTACCCGCCATAACCTGCAACTGGGGGAAGGCCTGCTTCAGTCGACGAGCGAAGTCGATGACACGCCGACTGTGCCCGTGGGCACTGTCCACCACAACGACGTCCACGCCTGCCGCGACCAATCCCTCCGCCCGTTCTGTGTCACGCGAGCCCACCCCGACCGCGGCCCCCACCACCAGCCGCCCCTGTGGATCCTTGGCGGAACGCGGGTAGCGACGAGCCTTCTCGATGTCCTTGGTGGTGATGAGGCCGCAGAGTCGGCCGTCCCCGTCCACGAGCGGCAGCTTCTCCACTTTGTGACGCGCCAAAACCGCCTTGGCCTCCTCCAACGAGGTCCCCGCCGAAGCGGTCACAAGACCTTGGCTCGTCATCACCCCTCGCAGCGGTCGGTGCGGCTCCGTTTCGAAGCGCAGATCCCGGTTGGTCACGATCCCAACCAATCGACCGTTATCGTCCACCACAGGTACCCCCGAGATGTGATAGCGAGACATTAGCTCCTGGGCATCGGCAATGGTGTTATCCGGTCGAAGGAAGAAGGGATCGGTGATCACACCGAATTCGGAGCGTTTGACTTTGTCAACCTCCGCTCGCTGGCGCTCAGGCGTCAGGTTTCGGTGCAGGATGCCCATACCACCCTCGCGCGCCATGGCAATCGCGAGGCGGGACTCGGTCACTGTGTCCATGGCTGCGCTCAGAAGAGGAATCTGCAGCTCGATATTCCGCGTCACCCAGGTCCGTGTGTCCACCTCGCTAGGAAGCACATCCGATGCTCCTGGGACCAGCATCACATCCTCGAACGTCAGCGCCGTCTCCCCAAACTTCGCCTCCCAAGACTCCTGCTCCGTCATCGCACCATGGAACCCGCTCACGCTCCACACCCCCAACCGGCCCCCCGGTTTTGGCAAGTGTAGCGTGCTCACAAGCGTTGTCAACCGTGGCCTTCAGACCCTATCGGGTTGCCTCCCTACCGGGTATCCCTGGCATCTAACGCCATTGGGGGCACGCTCAGATCGCGACCCGAGCACCGGCCTCACCTTTGGTTTTCGATGTACTGCTGGATGACTGCAAGGAGCCCACCTCCCATCGTCCCGACGAAAGAGCGGTTGGTCCCCAGGGTCGGTAGTCGGCTCCGCAGATGCGGGAACTCCTCCCGGCGTACCCCGCGGGGAGCGTCCCTTCAGTAGCCGCACCAGCTTGGCGCCCCGAACTGCGGGTCCACCTCGACCAACATGTGCACGTGGTCTGGCATCACCTCCATCTCGATCACCACTGCATCCCGTTCCGCGAGAACGGAACAGACGAGGGCCGTGAGCCGCTCATCCACGCCGTGCACGACCACCTGGCGCCGTTCTCTGGCGCACCACACAACGTGCTACTTGCAGGAGAACACCACGCCCTGGTTCGACCGCACAACGATCCGTACGTTCTCACTGTACAGCGCAGTGTGGCATAATGACCCAGCGTCGAACTCCGAAAGCACCCGGACGGGAACCGCTCGCCCCACGCCGAAAGGCGGGGGCTTGCGCGGCCTTTTGGTCACTGCATCGCCAGATGATCTACCCATTCGCGACCGACCGCATCGATGTCCCCGGCGCCTAAAAACAACACAGCATCACCGCTTCGAGCGAGAGCTGCACATCGCTTCCCAATCTCGGCGCGGTCGGAGACGTACGCTGCGTCCACGCCGCTCCCCGCACGAATCCCCGCAACGAGGTCTGTCACCGCGCGACCCTCGGGACGGACGGTGCCCGCCGGTCCGTACGGATCTGTGACGATGACGTGATCCGCATCGCGAAACGCACCCAAAAACAGATCCCACAGGCTATACAGCCGCTGGTAGCGGTGCGGCTGAAACACAGCGATGATGCGACCGCGGTAGCGGGTACGCGCGGCCGCCAGTGTGGCACGGATCTCTGTTGGGTGGTGGGCGTAGTCGGTGATCACCGCAACGCCAGAAAAGGTTCCTAGCACCTCAAAGCGCCGCGCGGATCCCGTAAACCCGGGGAGGATCTCCTGGACCTGGTGGAACGGCATCCCGTAACCGAGCGCCACGCCGATGGCAGAAAGCGCGTTCTGCACGTTGTGCCGCCCTGGGATGCACAAGGCAACGGATCCGAGTTCGACCTCCCCCCGACGGACCGTAAAGGTACTGACCTCCCCCAGGCGCACATCCCTCGCGGTCAACTCGGCGCGGGGACCCAGGCCATACCAGAGGACATCTGGTCGGTCTTGGCCGATCGTCCAGAGGGTCGCATCGTCCGCACAGAGAACCGCGTGGCCACCCGGTCGGATTTGGTCCAAGAAGCGCTCCATGGTGGTAACAACGTTGGCGAAGTCATCGTCGTAGTGCTCCAGGTGCTCTGGCTCCACGTTGGTCATGACGGTCCAGAGCGGGTGGTAAGCCAGAAGCGAACCGTCGCTCTCGTCCGCCTCCGCCACCACCGCGCGACCTGTGCCGAGATGCACGTTCCCGCCGAGGTAGGGCAGATCCGTCGCGACGAAGATGCTGGGATCGAGTCCGCCCCGCAGAAGGAGGTAACCGATCAGGGCCGATGTCGTCGTCTTGCCGTGGGTCCCGGTAATAGCGATCGGGTCCGTTGATCCGGCACGGAGATTCCCCTCCAAAAACCAGTTCAGCACAACCGACCGATGCACCACCGCAAGACCCCTGTAACGCGCTGCGCCCAGTTCGGGGTTGTCTCCGGGCACATCGGTGGTATACACAACCACCGCTTGCGGGGCGAGACCCTCCACCGCAGCCCATGAGTGACCGTACGATACCAAAATGCCCAGGGCACGGAGTGCCTCGGTGCGCTCATTTCGGTGCAAATCGGAACCACTCACAGAAAAGCCCAATTGGCTGAGGGCCTGGGCAAGACCACTCATGCTCTGCCCACCGATGCCGATGAAGTGGAACGGCGTCTCCCGACCCCACATACCCTTCCCCCCTTGAAAGCAGCGCCGCCGTCCATCCTCATCGATACCCGAGCGTTTGCAGACTGCCCGGTCGATCGCGCCACCCCTCTTTGACCTTCACGCGAACCTCGAGATACACCTGTGATCCAAGGCGGCGCTCCACCTCCGCCCTCGCCGCGCGGCCGATCGCCGACAGCATCGATCCGTGTGCTCCGATAACGATGCCCTTCTGGGACTCCCGCTCCACATACAGGGTGGCCGCGATATAGATCATCCCGTTGGGGCGGGTCTGCCACGTTTCGATGACGACAGCCACCGCATGCGGCACCTCTTCGCGCAGATGCATCAGGGCCTGTTCTCGAACCAGTTCGCTCACCAGAAACTGTTCGGGCTGATCGGTTACGGCATCCTCCGGGAAATATGGGGGACCCTCTGGCATCCGTTGGACCATACATTCCAACCACCGATCCAAACCCTGGCCAGTCTCGGCAGAAACGAGCACTGTATCGACAAAGTCCCCCTGCGCCGCGTAGACCCCGACACGTTCGGTGGCTACCTCCTCGGACACGAGGTCGGACTTATTGCCCACAAGCACCCTCGGGCAGTCGCAGCGGGCCACAAGACGAGCCGCCCTACGATCCTCCTCGCGCGGCGCGGGCGCAGCCACATCCACGACTAGGCAACAAGTCTCGATCCCCTCTAATGTATCGCGCACCAAAGCGTTCATGCCCTCGCCCAATCGACTCTTGGATCGGTGCACCCCGGGGAGATCGACGAGAACCAATTGAGCGCCGGGTCGATGCACCACACCCAGAATGCGGTTGCGCGTCGTCTGCGGCTTATCGCAGGCAATGCTAACTTTTTCGCCCACCAATCGGTTCACCAGCGTGGACTTCCCAACGTTTGATCGACCGACAAGCGCGACGAATCCCGAGCGAAGGGTTGGTTGCACCGTGTCTTCCACTCCGATCTGGGTTAACTTTGAACTCCTCCCTACGGCTCAAGCCGGGGGATTCCCAGTGATCGCTCACTGAGCTTTCCCACTTCGGCGGGGCTCACCCACCCGTTTCCGTGTAGGTCGATCGTCCCCTCCACAGGCCGACGCCGCCAGCCCGGCGGCCAATTCCGCGAGCCCTGCATCCTTGCTATTCTGTGCGGTATTCACATCCCGGGCCAGGGCCGCGCCGCATACGGGGCACTCTCAACAGCGCACCTCAAGCGGGAGGTGGTCCACGGTACGGCGAAAGGCGTGGCACCGCTTGCGGCTGGAATAGAAACGCTCGATCGGAACGAAGGTGCCACCGTACCAGCGCGCCTTGTACGCCCGTTGCCGCAGCAACGCTCCCCAACCAACCTCGGCAATGCTCTAGGCCAACGTCGGGTGCGGCAACATACCCTTCACGTTCCAACCCTCAGCGCATACCACCTGATGTTCGTGGATGCTGCACGTGCTGCGTTTGTGCGTGCAATCCCGCCGCCGATCAGCGATGCGGGCCCCCTTGCGTCGTGCCTTGGTTCGGTTGCGCGAGCCCTTCTCGTTACGGGACATACGCCGCTGCTCCTTCGCCAGCCGCTTCTCATCCCGGCAGAAAAGCCTTCGTTATCCCACCCTCTCCCCTGTGGCCAAAACGACGGTATCCAGTGACCCGAGGTCGAGGCCAACGCTCGCGTTGACCTCGGGCAACCTGGCAACATCGTCTTCGGTCGAGAAAGAGACGAAGGAACGGCCGGCGGGGTCATTTCGGACCGTGACGCCGGTTGGTTCTGCATCGACCGGCCGCGCCCAACGGGTGTCGAGCCGCGCATTCATCTCGGCGACCGCAAGGGTTCCCTCTTTCCACCGGAAGCCACCGATCTGGTATGCGGCCCTCTCTCGATCATGCTTCCGGTGAAAGTGCGGGTACTGGGCGCGACCCGCAGCGAAATACCGCAGGGCCTCTTGGAGCGGAACGCAGGAAACTTTGGTCAGCCAGGACTTCTCCACGTCCCTCTTCATCCGCACCAAGAGCCGATCCGTTTCTGCGTAGTCAATGCGCTTGTGGTGCTCAAACCACGCCTCGGTGCGCGGGGCCAACACCCCGTTGTACACGTAGCGGACGCAGCCGAAGCTCCAAGCCCGTTCACGTGCCTGATCCTCCGTAGGGTCGAAACGGTACTTGTACCCCTTGCGCTCCATGCCTTGCATTCTATCAAACTCACCGCAATCAATGGGCAGTGCCTTGCCGAGGCAGGCGCTATCGGTCTGCCTCGCCGGTTTTGAGTTTCGCCGTCCACCAGCGTCCACACGACACCGGCACCGGTAAGGACAACTCGCACACCAAAGACGCACTACCTTCCGACCTTCTTCTGGTTTTCGATGCACTCCTGGATGACTGCAAGGGGCGCACCTCCCATCGTCCCGACGAAAGAGCGGTTGGTCCCCATGGTTGGTCCTCGGCTCCGCAGATGCGGGAACTCCTCCCGGGGTACCCCGCGGGGAGCGTCCCTTCACCAGCCGCATCAGCCTGTGGATCCCGAACTGCTGGTCCACCTCCATCCCGATCACCACTGCATCCCGCTCCGCGACAACGGAACAGATGATGGCCTTGAGCCGCTCAGCCATGTCGTCCACGACCACCTTGCGCCGGTGCTTGGGACACCCACACAACGTGGTGCTTGCACGAGAACACCACGCCCTGGTTCGACCGCACAACGATCCGCATGTTCTCATGATACAGCGCAGTGTGGCCTGATGAATCGGCAGCGAACTCCTAAAACGCCCGGACGGGAACGGCTTATCCCCATGCCGAAAGGCAGGGGCTTGCGCCGCCTTTTTGGTCATCGCATCGGTTGATTGGTGTCCGCTTGGCTTTGCGAAGGCCCTTACGATTCCACCGCTGCAGCGTGCCGGTAGTGCACGCAATCAACTTTACCACACTCGTTTGTTGACAATGTATCTTCCATAACGGCACATAACGGCAGTATACAACCTTCGCCTATCGTTATGTGGATCAGTTATCTACGGGTGCCCTGCACTTTTGTGGGGCGGGCAGTTGGAATGTATAGGGTAATATAGGAGATGATGGAACCAGGATTTAGCAGTGTCAAAATAGAACGTCCCTTCCTTGGCCGGAA